>DAOOIV010000118.1 GCA_035384605.1 Phycisphaerae bacterium | reverse complement strand
CATGGCGAACTCGTCAAGGTTGGTCTTGCCGACGATGATCGCGCCGGCGGCTTCGAGCTTTTCCACGACGTGAGCGTTGTATGGAGCAGTGAAGTTTTCCAGAATCCGCGAGGCACAGGTGGTCCGACCGAACGCCGTGCACAGGTTATCCTTGATCAGCAGCGGCACGCCGGCCAGCGGCCCGTCGATCTGACCGCGAGAGATGCGCTCGTCGGCCTGGCGGGCAAGATGAAGCGCCCGTTCGACGTCCAGACTGATCACCGCCCGGATCTTGGGATCCAGTTCGCGTATGGCGTCGAGCATGTGCCGGACGCAAGCCTGCGACGTTCCCTTGCGGTTGCGGATCGAGTCACGGGTTTCCAGCAGCGTTGGTGCGGTCATATTCGTTGCCTGATCGCGGTCTTGCCCGTCGCAGGATCACGCGCTGTCCTGGTCCAGCACCTTGGGCACGGCAAAGAAGTTGCCCTCACGGTGAGGCGCGTTGGCGAGGGCCTGGTCCGGCGTGAGACCCGTCCTGGGCTCATCGGCCCGAAAGACGTTCTTCACCGGCAGGGCATGCGCCGTCGGCGGCACGTCGGTCGTGTCCACCTCGTTAAGCTGCTCGACGTACTCGAGAATGGCCGAGAGCTGCTCGCTAAACAGCCGAACCTCATCTTCGGTCGGATTCAGCCGCGACAGATGGCTGATATGCCTGACCTGGGCCTCGTCGATCTTGCGTGTCATAAGTCACCGTCTCGGGCGAGCCGATCCGATCGGCCCGTTCGCCGTGTGTACCAGTGTAAACAGGACGATGCGAATGGGAAAGCGGCTGCGGCGGACAGTTTGTCGGCAGGGTCTGCATTGGCGGCCCCGGGCTTTGCCAAGAGGCTCGCTCGCTGACCACGCTTCGGCGCGGCGAGACACGGGCACAGGCCCGACCGACGGCCGAACAGGAGAACGATCCCCGCGAGCAAAGGGGAGTCGTCCCAAGGCGGACCGCCTTTTTGCGGGCCGCAACCCAAACGTTCTGCGATCCAGAAACATGCGCGCAAGCCGCACAGATATCTGGCGGTAAGGTTCTATAGCGAGTGGTACGCCTCGCGCAAGATTTCGATGTTCTTGACGTTCACCTCGATTGTGTCGTCGGGCAGGGTGGTCTTCTCGTCGGCCTTGGCGAAACCGTAGAAGCCCAGGGCCATGGGGGCGATCTTCTTCCACATCAAGGCATCATGATCCTTCCAGCCGCAGAGGTTTTGAAGGATCAGCGTCCGCGGCCCGACCTGCCGCCGCAGCCAGTCGAGGTGATCAAGTTCCGGAGCTTCGTTGAGCACCCAGTCCACTTCCTCGAGCACACGGTGGCCCGTCCAGATCGGATACTCGCTCTTGAGGAACGGGTGGTTTGTCCAGATGACGGAGGGCCCGGTGGCTCGCACCGTCCACCGGATGTGCCGCCAAGCCCGCTCCATAGCCCGGCGGTCGAACTCGAGTATCATTTTGGTCGACGGCCTGCCCGACTCCGGGAATTCTTCGCCGAGAAGCTGGCGGTACATCTCTTTTTCGCAGTCAAGCCAGTTCTTATGCTGCGTCGGGCGAACCCAATCGATCATGAAGCCGTCCACACCGGTCTTGAGGATCGCGTCCTCGACCGACCGGCAAAAGTAGTCGAGGTACTCGAGCGTCATGGGGATCTTGATGGAGTCGGAATCGCCGCCATGTACGAGGTTCGGATGAAGCTTCTCCCAGTATGGATTCGCCCCGAGCGTGAAGTAGCCCAACACTCTCATCCCGGCCTTGTGCCCGAGTTCGACCATATCGCCGAGGAAGTTGGGGCTCTTGAGACCTGGGGTGACCGGGGCGACGTCGCTGGGGTACCACGCGTAGCCGTTGTAGGTGACGCAGAAGGTCTGGATGGTATTGGCTCCGAGGTCCCGGTACCAGCGGACATGGTCGGCCGGGTCCGCGTGGGCGTAGGTTCCCGGCGGCGATGGCTGGTTGCCGGCCCAGTTGAAGTCGATGCAAAAGGCCTTGATTGGTTTGGGCCAGGAGGAGGTATCCGGACCCTGCGCGTGTCGGGTCGCAGCTTGTTGTACGGATCCCCGAACGGTGGCGGGCCCGACGACGGCGGCGCAACCGCCGACAAGAAGCCGGCGCCGGGAGAACGCGGCGTTTTCGGGAAGCCCGTGAGTCATGATCGTGTCCTTTCAATGACAATCGCGGCAGGCCTGCGCCGCCTGGTGGCGGCTTCGACCGTGCCCTCCGGTGCGGATCGCGCCTGCAAGTGCATCATTCGGGAGACGAGTCAGGCCGCGGACCGGCAGGCCGGCTGCCGATCAGCGGCGAGCCCTGCACGGGCCGATATGCATCGAACCACATCTCGCGAACCTTGGCAACCGTGAGCTGCCGCTGCAGCAACTGCGCTTCGGCAGACAGGGCCGACCTGGTCGCCACCGGTGCCTGGAGCCGAAGATCGGCGAGCGCAGGAAGTACCAGGTCGCCGGGAGCGGCCTTCTGGATACCGCTGAGCTCATACAAGGTATCAGGCACCTCGGCAAATACGTTCAGACCCGCCTGCGCGGCCGTACCGACGTGCTTGGCGTCATCCGCCACGGGGGCGGCGCGATATCGGGCGAAGATGTTGCCGGTGATGCCGGCGGCCAAAGGCGCTTCCCGTGAAGCGGGCATCAGGAGATTGAAATGAACCGCCCGTTTGGCCACCCCCCAGCCGTCGAAGAAATTATGCTCAATGCGGATCTGCGGGCTCTCGCGACCGGCGGAAATCGCGGCGTAGGCGGGGCCCAAGAAGAGGTTGTCGGCGATCCTGGCCTGCGGTGCCGGTTTCGAGAGCAAATAATGCGTGGTGGTGAGTTTCGTGGCGGGCGCGCCACCCGGGCTCACACCGGGCTGAAGCGCTGCCGCGCCCACCAGGACATTGCCGGTCACCGTGCGAGGCGATTGTTCGATGACGTATGTGCCGCCAAGCAAGACGTTGCGGGTGACGACGGCATCTTCGGCGGAACAACGCAGCGCGTAACGGCCCTCGTCGCGGTCGGTCGCGCAGTTGACATAATTGCCCGTAATCGCGATTCCGGAGACGTTCCTGGCGTTAACGCTGATGGCGGCCCACTCGCCGACCAGAACATTGTTCTTCAGCAACGTCTGCGGGCACTCGATGCGAAACGCCGCGCTGGAGATGTTGTCGCTGATGACGCGAAGCCCCTCTCCGGTTCCCAGGAATTCGATGGTTGTGTCGCCGATGGTGCGGACGAAGGTGCAACTTTCGATCTCCGCCGTGGCCGCACCGCCGATGAACTCCACGTGAATGCGGCCGCAGTCGGTGAATCGGCAATGTGACAGCCACAAATCGCTGTCGGGCGAATTGAGAATGAGAAACACGGCCGGCGTGCCTCGTTTGCCGGAGACGGCCGAGCCCAGGCCGCGAAACACGACGTGCCGCGCAACCAGGGCGCAGCCGGACTCCAGGTCGCCGCTGATGAACCCGGGCGGATGGCCCGCCGGAGTCTCAACGGTAATGGGGCGCTCGGCGGTGCCTGCCAGCGTGAGACGGCTTCGACTGCTGAACCGTCTGCCCGACAAGCTGCCGCCGAAACGGATGGAAGCGCCGTTTGATCCCGGGCCGCCGACAAACCGGATCGTTGACCCCGGTTCGACTCGCACGGCCGCGTCTCGAATGCATACCTCTCCCTTGATCTCGATGACCCCGCTCCAGACGGTGTCGGCGTCGATGGTGCTTGGCGGTAGCATCTGGGCCGCAGCCGGCCGCGGCATGAGCACGAGTGCGGCAACGCAAGATAGGACTGCAGGAGCCCCGGAAACGGGGCGTTGAACCGGCTGTTTCATGTTCTATGTCCGCAGAGCCAGATCCTGGCTCTTCATCCACTCAAGGAAAGTCGAACGAAAATCCTGGATGTCCTGTTCGGTCAGCGTTCGCGAGGGGTCGCCGATGGTGGCCCGGAAAGTAAAGCTTCGCATACCCTGGGGTACGGAGCCGCCCTCGTAGCTGTCAACGAAAGCCAGGCGCCGCAAGAGCGGGTGATCGTACGTCCGCAGCGCCCCTTCGATGTCCTCGTAGCGTCGCGAGGATCGAGCGAGCACGGAGAAATCCAGATTGATGCGCGGGTAGACGGGCACGGGAGCCAGCTTGCGAGGTTCGGGGCGACGTTCGGCCAGGAGCGACAGGTTGATCTCAGCCAGGGCGATTGACCAGGCAACCAAATGTTCATCGATGCGGCGGCGCAGCGCTGCCGGGACAGCGGTGATCCGTCCGACAAGCAGTCCATCAAGTTTGACCGCGGCCGTTTTAGCGGGGTGCTCCCATGGGGCGGCGGCTTTTTCGGCGGCGAACTGAAAATGACCTTTGAGCACCTGTTGGGCAAATGTCTCCAAATCGCTCTTGAGCCGGAGGATCAGGGCGTCCTCATGTGCCGGCTTGCGACCGGGGGCAACCACGGCCAGCGCCAGGTGGCGTTGCTCGGTTTTTTCGGGCGCTTCTTTTTCTCCGTATGGCAAGGCGCTGCCGATCTCGAGCAGTTCGAAGCGCTCAAAGTGGCGACGGTTGAGATCGACGGCGGCAAGAAGACCGGGCAGCAACGTGGTACGAAGCCGTTCGGTCCCGGCCGCCACCGGATTCTTCAGCGACAGCGTCGGACCGGGATCGAAGCCCAGCAGCTTGAGCCACTCGGCGTCGAACCAGATGTAACGATGCACTTCGGCATAACTCATGCCGCCGCACATCAGGGTGAGCGTCTGGCGCTCCAATCGCGTGATGGCTTCCGGCTCGGCGTAACGGACGGTGACCTCGGGCAACGCCGGCGTGATCGTGCCGTAACCGATGAACCGAGCCACTTCCTCGATGATATCGGCCTCGATGCTGACGTCTTTTGTCGCCCGCCAAGTCGGCACGCCGACTTCAAGCATGCCGTCAACCGGCTTTACGGCGAAACCGATTTTTGCCAGGATGCTCATGATCCGGTCGGCCGGCACCTGGCGACCGATGTACCGGCCGACAAACGCCGGATCGACGCGGATCGTGATCGGTTTGGGCGGGTTCGGGAAACAGTCAGAGAGCCGGCTGGTAAACTTCATGTCCGGGAGTTCGGGACGTGCCAGGTAGACGAAACGTCCGATTCCGATGACCGTGTTATGCGGATCTTGTGACTTCTCGAAGCGAGCACTGGCATCGGTGCGATGTCCGAGAGCAGTCGCACACCGTCGGATGGTTGCCGCCTCAAAGTTTGCGCTCTCAAGGAGCAGATCGGTGGTCTTGGCGGTGACCTCCGTATTGGCGCCGCCCATGATGCCAGCCAAGGCCACCGATTGGCGGTTGCACTGGATCATGAGGGCACCCTCAGGCATGGTTCGGGTGAAACCGTCGAGGGTGACGAACTTCTCGCCCGGTTTGGCCAGGGCCACTTCGATTCGATCGATGTTCGCGCAGTCGAATGCGTGCATGGGCTGACCCAGTTCGGCCATGATGTAATTGGTCAGGTCGACAAGAATGTCGATCGGTCGCAACCCCACGTGAGCGAGCCGAACCTGCATCCACAGCGGGGCGGGTTGCGGGCGCACACCGGTAAAACGCAGCGCGCTGTAGCGCGGGCATTTGCTCGGGTCGTCGATGACGATCGGAATAGCCGGTAGCGCCGGGTCGTCCAGTTCCTGCGGCGGCACGATCGGGTACGGTTTCAGTCGGCGGTCGCAGATGGCCGCCACTTCGCGGGCGATTCCGTAGTGGCCCCACAGATCCGGCCGATGGGTGATGGACTTATTGTCGACCTCGATGACCCAGTCATCGAACAGGCTCATATCGACGGGACTGCCCGGTCTTGTGGAGGGCGGCAGCCACATGGCCCGCTGGCCGACAGTGGGCAGGCTGAGGGCATCACCGGGGACGATCATTCCCGCGCTGGTGCGGCCCGCGGTCTTGCGCTCAGCGACCTGCCCAACGCCGGGCAGCGTGGATCCCGGCGGAGCAAAGACCACGCGGTCACCGCTCTTCAGGCCCTCGGCGATGGTAACGGTATCCACCTGCTTGTTGCCAAGGTCGACCTTGACGAGAAACAACGGCTTGTCGCCGGGGATGGCTTCGACATTGACAATGCCGGCCGCGATCAGACCCGAGGCCGAGCAGGTGATGTGTTGGACGCCTTCGACTTCGGCTGTCGTACAGGTGAATCGCTCTGCCAGATCCCCGGGATCAAGGTCCTGGGGAACATCCACGAAATCGCGCAACCAGTTAAGTGAGATCAGCAAGGGTTCGTCCTTTTCAGTCAGGAGTCGAATTTACGGGACAGTACGATACGGAAGCAAGCAGGATCTTTCAAGATTCGCGGACGATCGGGATCCGACCGCCGCCGGGCCGCCACGCGGTCTTCGGCAACCGGCATGAGTGGTGTGACCTTGTCAGGGGCCGCGCGTGGGTATGGCCCCCAGCCGCGGCGAGACGCGGGCGCGAACGGGGTCGCCGTCCGGTGAGTCGGGAACGTAGTGCCGCTCAGGCCACATGTATCGCGGGATATCTGCCAGCCGTTGCCTTGAGAACAGAGGACTTGAGATGACCCGTTGCGTTGCCAACCATCTTTCTTTGTCCGCGTCGTCCCACATCGCTTCTGCAGGGAGTCTTCGCGCGTCGTTCGCGAGCCTGGGATCCATCAGGTTGAGCCGTTCGAGCCAATTGGGCAGGAGGTTGACCGTACTGCGGTCTTCCAGGTAACCAGGGGGAATACGGAACTTGATATGGCCGGGCCGACCGCAGGGCGGCGCATCGCTCCGGGCCAGATATGGGTCGGTCAAGCCATACAGATCGATGATCCGAACGTCGGGGCCGGCGTAGTAGGACACGATGCCCAGCGAATCGGTGGCGACCGTGATCGGACCGTATAGCCGGGCGTAGCGACAAGCGGCCATGCCGAAACGCAGCCACGAACCGGTGGAGCCTCGCAAGGCCTCCGTGGGATGGCGGAACGGATTATGCCATTTCCCGACCCAGTAGAACGAGTAGTCGTCTGAGATCGCACCCTGGCCGCCTTCTCTTGGACGGCCCACGTCGACCAGTGACGCGCCGGCGGCGATGAGCAAACAGGCGGCCGGGCCAGCGCCCTTGTGCCGCAGTCCGCCGCCCGCAAAGCCGATCGCGAGACAACTCGCCGCGCACAATCCCGCACCGGCAAGCAGGCCGATCCCGCCCCAGGTCGGCTGCCAAAACCCCACCAGTCCCAGCAGCACAAGGACTTCAATCGCAACCAAGACTGTGAACGCGGATCCGGCACGTGAGCCGTGTGTGCGACCAATCCACCCTACCAGGAGGACGCAGCACGTGGCGTAGCCGATCATTCCAAGGATTGTTGTTGCGGGCCACCTCGTGATCCTGTAGACCAGCTCATCCGCACCTCGACCGATGCAGGACAAAGCGACCGGCGAACGAACCTGGATCAGCAGAAATACGGCCCCAACCAGACCGATCGCCGCACTGACCGCCTTGGGCGAAACGCGGGTGCGAGATAGAAGGCAGCCGAGGAGCCAAGTCGTCAACACCACAGATGCAGTCAGTGCCGGATCCATGAACCGACCGCGCATGAAATCGCCGCCGATACTGATGACGTAAGCGACGTGGCACGCGATTCCCAGACCCAGCCATCCCAGGACGCCGGTCCCGCCGTGACCTCGCAGCCGGTTCGACACGGCCAAAGTCGGCGCTGCCACAATGGCGGTCAGAATCAACAGCGCATGGATCGGTTCTGACCGCGCGTAGTCCATCACATAGTGGGCTCCCATCGGCAAGGCCGCGGAGAAAGGCATGGTCACTTTTGCGTACGCGGTGTTCGGCAACGGCGTGCCGTAGTAGACGGTGGCAAAGCCATACCAGCCCAGAACGGCCAACAGCGCGAAAGCCGGCCCGAGCCACCGCCGGGATTGCCCTCCGGCGGAATTCCCCCGGTTTTGCTGATTCGCGGGAGTGGCAAGTTCCGGCGGCTTCCGTAACAGACAGGCGAGGAGATATAACGCAATCGGGGTCGTCAGGACCACCAGGTCCGGCCGTGTCAGAACCAGCAGGCCACAGAGCCACACCGCGGCGGTCAGCGGCGGCGGCTTTCCCGCAAGCCCACGTGCGGCCAGCAAAGCCCAGAGCGAGCCAGCAAGGGCGTTGGTCAGCGATGTCTCCAGTCCGGAAGTTTGAAACTCCACAAAGGTCTTCGAGCTCAATAGCATGAGGGCCATGAACTGCAGTCGGAGGACCCCGTGCCGCTCGTTGCGAAGCAACCATGCCTGTGTACCGAGCATTGCGACGGTCAGCAAGATACCCAGCGCAACGGCGACCCCGTAGACGTCGAACAGCAGGCCGCCGGCCGCGAGCAGAAAGAACCAGAGCGGATGGCTGAACCCCTGCACCCTCTCGCCGGGATTGAAGACCGGGCCGTGACCCGCCAGGAAGTTTGAGACGTGCCTGAAGGTGATGAAGGCGTCGTCCGAGACCCATGTGCGGTATAGAACAAAGAGGGCGGCCGCACACACGAGGCCGGCCGCGGTCAATCGGTATGTGGAGCGGCGGATGTCTTCAGTCGGGATGTCGGGGGCTGGGATAGCCTGGCGGCCGGCCGGGAAGTCCACGGGTGCCGACGGTGTCATGTGGCCGCTCCCATGGGTGGCTCAGTCTTTGTCGATGATTGCGGCGCCGTTCCTCTGCTCCGGCCGGATGATCGCCCGCAGGTCGCCGCTGTTGAGCCCGCGGATATCGGCCACTCCGTATTTCATCATCGCCAGCCGCGTCAGGCCCAGACCGAACGCAAAACCGGTGTATTCGCGTGGGTCGATATTGCCGCTGCGGAGCACGTTAGGATGTACCATGCCGCAGGGCAGGATCTCGATCCAGCCGCTGCGCTTGCAGGTCGGGCAACCGCTTCCGCCGCAAATGCCGCACTGCATGTCCAGTTCGAAACCCGGCTCGACGAACGGGAAATAGCCTGGTCGAAGGCGGACTTTGACGTCGCGGTGGAAGATCTCGGTCAGTATCAACTTCATCACCGCGATCAGGTTGGCGATGGAGATGTGCCGGTCGATCATGAGCCCTTCAAGCTGATGAAAGGTATTGGCGTGCGATGCGTCCTCCGTCTCGTAGCGAAACACCCGCCCGGGGGCGATGATGCTCAGCGGCGGACCGAGCCGCAACATGGCCCGGACCTGGCAGGGGGAGGTATGGGTCCGCAGCAGCCAGCCGTTGGTCAGCCAGAAGGTGTCCTGCATGTCACGAGCGGGGTGCATCGCCGGGATGTTGAGGGCCTCGAAGTTGTAGTAGTCGGTCTCCAGTTCCGGGCCGCCGACGACCACGAACCCGATCCGGGCCATGATTTCCTCAACCTCCCACTGGACGGCGGTCACGGGGTGGACGCTGCCTCGGGGAACCACCGGGCCGGGCAAGGTGGGGTCAAAAGCCTGCTCGGCCGATGCCTGCCTGTCGGCCGCCTGTTCAAGAGCGGCCTTGGCCGCGGCAAACATCTCGGTGATGCGAGCCTTGGCCTGATTGATCTCCTTGCCGGCCGTACCCCGAACCTCGGCCGGGAGCTTGCCGATCTGGCCGAGCAGGCTGCCCAATGGTCCCTGCTTGCTCATCAGCCGGCTCTCCGCCTGGCGAAGGGCGTCCACAGTCTTCGACTCGGCCAGCAAACGCTCCGCTTCCGCCGCCGCCTTCTTCAACTGTTCAGTAAGCTGCTCAAGCATGGTCTATCATTCTCGAACCACTGACGTAAAGCCGGTACGATAGGACGCAATCGGGGGGAATGCAAGGCGGGGCAACGGTTGGAGCGCCGGCGGCATTCAGCCTCAGGCGCCCGGCATGAAGGATCTTCGACTCCCGCCAGTCGCACATGGGGATCGCGCGAGCCGCGACGGAACAAGTGATGTCAACGGTTTGAGAGGCTCCTATCGGCCCCTCACGTAACCTGTGATCAGCTTCCATCGTTCTCCGGAAAACAGGCAACCCTTCGTGATTGTCTGGATTTCCTTCCAGCGCTGTTCGAGGCTTGTATCGGCCCAGGGGGCGGTCGGCGGAAGAGTTCGGGCGTCTGCGATCAGGGTCGGGTCGCCTTCATCGAGCCGCCGGCGCCAATCCGGAAGCTCATTGATCACCATCCGCGACCGCAGGTACTCCTTCGGAATGTCGTGAAGCAAGTGGCCGATGCGGGAGTTCGGATCGGCGGGCAGACGGGCGATGAACGAGTCGGTCAGGCCGAGCTTATCGACGATCTGCACCTTCGGACCGGCAAGATAGCCCAGGAACCCCGTCGTGTCCCAGGCGATGGTGATCGGCCCGTACCGGCCGGCATACCGGTTCGCGGACTGGCCGAGTCGAACTCGGTCGTTCACGCACTCTTCGGGGTATTGGGCCGGCCGGGCAAATCGGCTCTCGCGCCAGGTGCCGGCATACCATGCGTACTCGTCGGCGATGCCGTCAACGGCAAATTCGGTTGTGCGCGGTTTGAAATCAAAAAGCGTACACAGCCCCGCCGCTGTCAGCACCAGAATCGATGTCACGGGTCCCGGGGCCAGCGGCCTGCGCCTTATCAGGAATATGACGGCGGCGATGCCGCCAAGCGCCGTGATTGCCAGGAGGATGATGGCAAGAAGCGGATATACCCCCGGCGGTCCGATCATGCGAAACGCCGCGAATTGCCACACTGCCCGGCCCACGCTCCAAGCGATGCCGGCGATCAATACCAGCGAAAAGACGCCTTTCCAGAAACGCCGCGGCGACAAGCGTCCGATCAGATCGCCGGTCAGTATCGCCGTGGCCACCAACCGAAGGTTCAGAAACCGGCCGCGCATGAAGTCGCCGCCGACCATGACCACATAGCCGACGTGCAGCCACACGGCCACGACGAGGGCCAGCCGCACCTGGCCGCCCGGACGCTTGGCTCTGAAGTCACGCACTGCTATGACGGTCTGGATGATGAGCACGATCGGAATAATCAGTCCGTGGATCGGCTCGGCGGCACTGTAGTTGCGCAGATAAGCCAGACCGCGAAGGATCGTCGTGCCGAGCGGCATTCCCGTCTTGGCGTAAGCGGTGTTGGGCAATGGTGACCCGTAGTAGACTGTGGCAAAGCCGTACCAAGCCAACAGCGGCAGCAACGCAGCCAAGCTCAGCAGCCAGGCGCGGCGACGGCGTCCTCGAAGCAAGTGAAGTGCCAGCAGGAACAACGGCACACAGGGGACCAGGTGGTCCGGTCGATTGAGCATCAGGAGCGAGCAGATGAGCACGATAGCGGCGGGGGACGGTGCGAAACGTGTTTGAGGCTGGTGCGGCACCCCCCCCTGCCCCCCCTTGGTAAGGGGGGGAGAAGACAGGGCGGGATTGCCAGTCTGCTCGCGATCCCCGGTTGTGAAGGTGAGAAGCCAGGCCCACATCCACACAACCAGCAGGTGCGTCAGGCAGGTCTCCAGGCCTGAAGTCTGGTACTCGATGAACGTGGGGGAAGAGAGCAGCATCGCGGCCGCGGCCATAAGGCACAAGCCGTTGTGTTGCCGTGCGCGGAAGAAGCGGCTCAGCAGGAGGATGATCGCGGCAGTCGAAACAAGGCCGAGAATCATCGCCAGCGGGTGGGGATCGAGCAACGTGCTCCCGGTCAGAAGTATCAGGAACCACAGCGGATGCGTATAGCCCTGGACTCGCTCGCCGGGATTGAACACCGGCCCGTTTCCGTTAAGGCAGTTCGCCACGTGGCGGAAAGTGATGAATGCGTCGTCACAAACCCAGGCTCGCCAGAAGACGAACACAACCGCTGCCGTCGCCATGATGACGGTCATCGATCGATAGGCGGTCATCGGCAACGCGGTGGGCGCGGTCCTGGATGTTCCATCGGGTACCTCACTCATGCCCGACACGGTAGCCGACGGCGGACCAGGATTCCAGATCGGCCGGTTACGCCAGGAGGCGGAGCCTTGGACATGCGCACGGGATGCGGAGTAGGATGGTGAAATGCAAGAACTTTCGAAGCTCTGTCTCTGGCTGACCATTTCGTGTGTCACGGGGGGCTGTTCCAAGATGGTCGAGTACGATCTGCTTATCCGCAACGGCGAGATATACGACGGTTCCGGAAGAGCGCCCTTTCGCGGCGACATCGCGATCAACGGCGATACGATCGCCGAAATCGGGGACCTGCCTGCGGCTCGCGGTCGGACGGAGATTGACGCCCGGGGACTGGCCGTCGCGCCCGGCTTCATCAACATGATGAGCTGGGCCAATGAATCACTGATCGCCGACGGCCGGTCGCAAAGCGAGATTCGCCAGGGCGTGACTCTCGAGGTGCTTGGCGAAGGCAACTCGATGGGGCCTCTTAACGACAAGATGAAGGCCGATGAAAAGGAGCGCCAGGGCGACATTCAATACGACATCGAGTGGAGCACTCTGAGGGAATACCTCGATTACCTGGTTCGCCGAGGGGTATCCTGCAACGTGGCCTCGTTTGTCGGAGCGGCGACGGTTCGCATCCACGAGATTGGTCACGAGAACCGCAGGCCGACCGCGCAGGAACTCGAGCGAATGAAAGCCTTGGTCCGCCAGGCGATGGAAGAAGGGGCCGTGGGGCTGTCATCGGCGCTCATCTACGCGCCCGGCTGCTACGCGGATACCGAGGAACTGCTGGAGCTGGCGAAGGTCGCGGCGGAGTATGACGGCCTGTACGCCTCGCACCTGCGCAGTGAGAGCGAGCAGTTGCTGGAGGCGCTGGATGAGTTCCTGAGCATCGCGCGGCAGGCGAAGATCCGGGCGGAGGTTTATCACATCAAGGCCTCCGGCCGCCGCAACTGGCACAAGCTGGACGCGATGCTCGGGCGCATCGAGGCCGCCCGAGCCGAGGGTTTGCACGTCACTGCGGACATGTACACGTACCATGCCAGCGCCACCGGTCTGGATTCGATCATGCCCCCGTGGGTTCAGGAAGGCGGTCACCGGGCCTGGGTCGAGCGTCTGAAGGACCCCGCCATCCGCGAGAAGGTGAAGCAGGAAATGCGGATGACCGGAAACGCCTACGACAACGGGCTGATCGCCGCGGGGTCGGCCGACAACATCATTCTGATCGGTTTTCGCAGCGAGGCCCTCAAGCCGCTGACCGGGATGACCCTGGCGGAGGTGGCCGCTCAGCGAGGCCGGTCGCCTGAAGATACGGCAATCGACCTGATCATCGAGGACGACAGCCGGGTGGGCGCGGCGTTCTTTACCATGTCCGAGGACAACGTTCGCAAGGAGATCCGTCAGCCGTGGATCAGCTTCTGTTCCGATTCCGCTTCGCAGGCCCCCGAGGGCGTCTTCCTTAAGAGGAATCCACATCCGCGGGCTTACGGATCGTTCGCCCGATTGCTGGGCAAGTACGTCCGCGAAGAGAAGCTGATCTGCCTTACGGAGGCGATCCGGCGTCTGACCTGGTTGCCGGCCGAGAACATGCGACTGGACCGGCGCGGCCGGTTATCGCCGGGTTATTTCGCGGATATCGTGGTCTTCGACCCGGCGACGATCATCGATCGCGCCACTTTCAAGCAACCGCATCAGTACGCCACCGGCGTGCGGGATGTCTTCGTCAACGGCGTGCAGGTGCTGAGGAACGGCGAACACACGGGGGCCAAACCGGGCCGTGTCGTGTGCGGTCCGGGGGTGCGAAAAGGCTGAGCGTTTCGCCGGCGAGGAAGCTCGTTTGACGAGCAGGACATCCATGTTCCGACGGTCAAGCATTACCCTGCTGTGTGCGATCCTGCTCGCGGTTCCTGTCGCGTGTCGTTCTGGAAGTCGGCCGGTCCCGACGCCGACAAGCCCTGTCCGCAGCGGGTTCGCCTATGATCGCGGCGGCATCATTCGCGGACCTCGCGACTGCAAACAGATCGCCTTGATATTCACCGGCGGCAAATACGGCGAGGGCACGGCCGCCATCCTCGACGCGCTCAGCGCACGGGACATCAAGGGCTCCTTCTTCGTGACCGGCGACTTCATTCGTGTTCCCGAGCATCAGGCACATCTTCGGCGGGTTGTTGCCGAAGGCCACTATCTTGGTCCGCATTCCGACGCCCATCCGCTCTATTGCTCCTGGGAGGATCGCGATCAGACCCTGGTGACTGAGTCGGACTTTCGCGCCGATCTGGAGAAGAACCTCGCCGACCTTTCTCGCCATGGCCGTACCCGCGAGCAGATGCGGTACTTCATCCCGCCATATGAGTGGTACAACGAGCAAATCGTCACGTGGGCGCGTGACATGGGCCTGGTGCTTTTCGACTTCACGCCAGGCACGCGGTCCAATGCCGACTACATGGCCGACAGCGATCCGAGATTCGTTTCCTCGCCGCGGATTGTCGAGAGCATCCTCGAATATGAATCGTCCAAGCCGGATGGTCTCAACGGGTTCCTTCTCCTCTTGCATCTGGGCGCAGGTCCCGATCGCACCGATAAGATGCACGCCCACCTCGGCCCGCTGCTCGACGAGCTCGCTCGACGCGGCTATCGCTTCGTCCGCGTGGATGAGATGCTCGGCGGACAGTAGGGCATGGTCGGGGCCGTCGAAGGCAGCGGAGACCTGCCGATCTGCTCGCCCCCGGAAGCTGGGGCCGGCTCCGGCTCAACAAGACGGCAGGTCTCGGTCGCTGTGGCGACCTCGACGCTGCCCTACCGTGACCGCTGGCCGGCCGGGAATTCCGTCCCCATTGTGGCGGATCATGAGGATGGGAATGCTCCACCCGAGAGGCCCCACAAAGGATTCTCGGGCCAGCAGATGCGGCAGGTCTCGGTCGCTGCGGCGACCTCGACGCTGCCCTACCAGGCGGCCGCGAGAAAGCTCTGAGAGCGCCCGTAACCAACGTGGGGCATAGTGAAAGCCAGCACAGGTGGTGCGGACCTGCCACTCCAAAGCATACGGCAGGTCTCGGTCGCTGTGGCGACCTCGACGCTGCCCTACCGTGACCGCTGGCCGGCCGGGAATTCCGTCCCCATTGTGGCGGATCATGAGGATGGGAATGCTCCACCCGAAAGGCCCCACAAAGGATTCTCGGGCCAGCAGATGCGGCAGGTCTCGGTCGCTGTAGCGACCTCGACGCTGCCCTACCAGGCGGCCGCGAGAAAACTCTGAGAGCGCCCGTAACCAACGTGGGGCATGGTGAAAGCCGGCACACGTGGTGCGGACCTGCCACTCCAAAGCATACGGCAGGTCTCGGTCGCTGTGGCGAC
>DAOOIV010000117.1 GCA_035384605.1 Phycisphaerae bacterium | reverse complement strand
AGGGGATGCAGCTCTTTCTCTCGGGTGGTAGAAGCCTCCTGAACACAGTGCGCTCGCCTTCGCGATCTCCGCGGGTCTGTTTGAGCATCGGGCACGGGCGGGCCGGCAACCAGTGGCACCGGGTGAGAGAAAGGGCCGACGAGGGCGTCGGCCCCACTTGTCTTCCATCTGCGTCAATCCCACGATCTGCGGGCCGGAGCTTCGCGTTTATCCTGTCTCGGCGTTTTCGATTGAAGCGTTCGGCCCTCAGCGATCGGCTTTCAGCGGCCCGAGGAGTAGCCAAGAGGTCGACCGCCGGTCCCAATCCTTCCCGCATTCCGGCGTGAATGACGATGGGAATCGTCGACCTGGGGGTCCCGGATCGGAATCCGGGACCAGCGCAGAGGTCGGCCGTCAGCAGCCAATTCTTTCCACATTCCCGGATGCGGAATGGATTCCGCGCGAAGATGCGGCCCGCCCCAGCGTCATTCTGAAACTGCGCCAACGCGGATAAGGGGATTGCCCCAAGCAACCTGCGAGAGGAGGAGACGAAAACGAGTTGAGTCGTTGAAACCTTTCATAGAGACCCTGTGGACCCTTGACCGACCCCCGTAAGTCGGTCAAGGGTAGACAGCGAGTCCGAAGGCCATGCGATTGAGCTTCGAAAGTCCCTTGTGGAAGCCTTCAGCGTTCCCGTACTGGGGGCCGTGTCGCTGCGGCGTGATGGCGAGTCGTCGGCGGTTCCGCCGGAGTCGCAGGAGCATGTGCAAACGGACAATGGGGTCTCGCAGGAACTTGGGAGGTCCTGACGGTTCCACCCTTGACACGCCGCAAGGCGAAGCCAGGGGCTGCCTTGCAGCCGGTCCCGCAATGCAGGACCGTCAAGGGTCCACAGAATGGAGAGGCGTGGGGTAGCCGGGCGTGAGCTGAAGATCCCTGGCCGGTCACCAGGGTATCCGGGGTGACGCGGAGCGAAAAACAGGATGCGGCCGTGGTACTGCCGAGCGAAGGAAACGAAGCGGAGCGGGATGGCCGTCAAGAAGTCTTAGCACCCTCGTAGTACCAATGAAGCAGGGATACTCGACCCCGGAGGACCCTGCGGAGGGAAGGGGGGTGTCAGGTCATGGAACCGGTGCGAGGAAACATGACGAAGGCTTCGAACTTCAAAGCCGTGTGAACGTGACAGCAGCGGATAGCAGACGGGAACGTGGCAGGGCGCGCGCTGCCACACGACGAAACTGAGGAACCGTATGCGCTAATGCGCGCACGTACGGATCTGTGGGAGCCCGAGGCGGGTAACCGCCCCGGGGCGCCCGGACATTCCGATTCTTCGACAGAAGCAGAATGTCCCCTCTTTCAGGTCTATTGATATCGGATCCTACTCTTTGGGCTTGTCCTCGGTCGGGGCATCGCCCTGTCGGCTGGAGCCGCGTCGCTGGGCTCTTCGCTCGCCTCTGCCCTCATCTCCACCCTGACGCAGTCTCTGGCCTTCGCCTCGCGGCCAACCCATCATGGTACCGGCCGGACGCCACTCTTTGACCTTCGTCTGTTGCTCGGGCGTCAGCTCGGCCATCACCTTCTTATAGACCTCGGCCGCAGCCGCCTTGGCCTCTTGCTCGGCCTTCTCGTCCCTGTCCCTCGGGCGAAGCCTAGGCTGCTTGGTTCTCCACTCGTTCACGATGCTCTTGATCTTGTCCGCTTTGTCCTTCGGCAGTTTAAGCGACTCGACAGCCCTCAACAGCAGCTCGGGGTTTTCCTCCAGCGGGGGTCGCGGATTAAAGACATCATCCTTAATCTTCTGGAACTTAGGTTTCTGCTCGGCGGTGAGGACGGCCTCGATCTCGTTCATAAGCTTTTGACGGGCAGCGTCGGCCTTGTCATCGCCCATCAGCTCGCGGATCTGCGATTCCAGCTTTCCGGCCTTCTCGCGGTCGCCGGCAGTTCGGGCTTCCTGTAGCTGCGTTCTGAGCTCTCTGAACTTGGGGGCGTTCTCGGTGATGCGCTTCTGCATCTCGTCACGCATCTGGTCGCGATGGTCGGTCATCAGCTTCTGAATTTTCTCCTGCTGCTCCTTGGTAAGGTTGAGTTCCTTGGTCAGACGTTCCATCTGCTGGTTGACCATCATGCCACGGCCGCCCGGCCCCTCCATGCCACGGTTCCGAGGCCCTTCGGCTCCTTCGCCTCTGCGCGTGGCAGGGCGGTCACGTCTTGCCCTGGGCTCGGTTGCGTTCTGGGCCCAAGCGGGAACCGAGAGAATACCGGCAAACAGTATGGCAACAGTCAGGTTTCTTCTTCTCATGGAGATTTCCTTTCTTGCGTCAAATGTTCATCAGGCTCCACTGCTCACCAAGGGCTAATCGTCTAACCCCTCTGCGCTCGCAGTGCAACCAGCAGGCTCAACGCCGGCCGGGCGATCGTATTGCGACAAGTGCCGGATGGTTGCCTGGATGAGAATGCTCCATGCTGGTTTTGCTTTGGCGGTTTGAGCACTCAGCGGGCAGCGACAGGCTGTCAGCCAGACGTCTGGGGTGGAGTGCCCCTGTGCTAACGCATTGTGGCAACAGAAGTTGCAGTCGGGCGAGAGCAGTTGTTGTCAGGTTTTCTCACCGGTCAGGCACCAGCCATGCAAGTTCTGTCAGGTGGCACCGCCGATCGCAGATGCCACAGGCAGAGGCCGAGTACAACGGCGGCGGCCAGCAGGATCACCCACAGAGACGCCCGACTCAGGGTGTCCGGCAAGAAGACGCTGAGGAGGAGAGCGACAGTGTTGTTGACCGCGTGGCCGATGATTGCAGGAACGATGCTGTTCCCCCGTTCGACTACGAAGCCGAGGTAGATGCCCACGCCCAGGGCGAGGATGCCCTGTGAAACATCCATGTGATAAGCGGCAAACATCAGAGCGGTGAGAAGGATGGAGATTCTGGCGCCCCACCGCTGGGTTAATCGCGTCTGAAGATAGCCGCGAAACAGAAGCTCTTCCGAGATAGCCGGCAGGATGCCTATGACCACGATGCCCAGGATCAGATTCAGCCCCAAGAGGCCGGCGATGACCGCTGATAGTGGCTCAAGCGTGGATGAGCGAGGAAGGAAGTCCAGAGCATACGCCATCGAGAAGGTCAAGCCAATGGCAACGGCGCCGACTGCAGCCGTTGCCACCTGCATGCAGGAGAGGGAAGGAGCGGTGAGCCTCAGTCTGCAGACCCACCGCACCGGGGACAGGAACGCGGCGCAGAAAGCGACGAGAAGAGCGGCGAACAACATGTAGGACATGACCCACAGAAAGGACAAGGGCCTTTTTGCGAGTTCATCGATCCAGTCCCCAGGCGCGACGCCGAACAGCGTGATCACGAGATGAACCATCGTAACGATTGTGCCGAGCACGATCGTCGAAACGTATGCCGCAAAAACGGTCCACACGCGCGGTCGGCGCGCGGGTTCGACCGCCGGAGCCGTCTCGACCACGAGCGCAACCGGTCGTGCTGTACCCACCGTTTCTTTTGAGTCCTGGGATGCCTCGTTGAACTGCGTAGGCGCTTCTTCATTCATTCCTGCTGCCCCGACGTCAGATTGCAGTGGCGGCTGCGCGGGTCGCAAAAACATGGCAAACGATCGCAGGGGGCGCCAGGCTGCTCGTTGTCGGGCTACACCTGTCACTTGGCTGGTCTTGCCGCCCCTGCCGTTCCAGCCAGACTCTCAGATACCCGGACTGCGGAGGAACAGTAAACCGGCGGTTTTGCGCAGTGTCAATACCCGGTGGCAAGGGGTATTGGTGGTGCTTTGCATCAGGACACAAGAATGTCCACGCAAAGCGGTGGACATGGCAGTCAGCGCGAATCCTGCCGTCCGGGAGGAGGCTATTGGGCGGGTTTCAGGGTTAGCTCGCGGTTGGTGGGGTTTGGATAGGGTGAGATGTCGATGAACATGCCGGCGCGGCCTGAACCGCAGGGGGTCTGCTCGTATTTCGAGTCAGACGGGGTAAGTTCGACGGTGAAGCCCTTGGGGAACACGGCCAGGGGGAGATAGATCCTGGTGGGTTGGCCAATCGAAGGCCGCTCGTTCCACTTGCAGCGAAAGACCCGTGTGTCGCGGTCGTAGCCGTAACTCAGAAGCTCGCCGGCTGTGGCCATCGGGTAGGGCCGCTGGATGGCATCAAAGTACGGCTGGGCTTGCAGATCGGGCTTGATGATCCAGAACGTATCGCCGTACAGACGTTTCTCGATCTGGGAGACGATGAACGAGGCCATGGGCCGCCGGTCACCGTCGTTGCCGGGGTCAGCATCCCATTCGCCCACGATGACGGGCATCTCCAGCCGTTTGGCCAGTTGCGAGATCCGGGCGAAGATCAGCCCCATGTGTACTGTCGAGGGATCGCCCATGGGCAGGCCGTAGGCGTGCGGCACCAGAGCCTGCTGAGGATCGCGCCGGCCTTCGGCGTCCATGATGGGTTGAAGAGCACTGCGCACGCCGATGATGGCGCCTCCGCCCGGCTCCAGAAGGATGATGTGGCTGCGGTCCACTTCGCGGATTGCCTTGGCCACGCGAGCGTACATCGGATTCAGCGCATCGCGCTCGTAGGTCATGTACAGGGGTTCGAGGGCTTCGAGAACCGCCTTGAGAAGCTTCTCATCCGCCGCTACTTCGGTCATCGTCCGGCGCCGGTTCTCCTCGCTCTTGTACTCCTCGAGCAGCCCGGCCACGGTCACCTCTTCGCCCTTGTCGGCCCGTATCTTGGTCATCTTCGCGGCGACAAGCAGCGGCAGCATCTTCATGGGACTGCCGGGATAGGGCTCGTTGAACAAGTCGTAACCGATGACGGTGGTATCGTCGGCGTAGCGCTGGGCAACGTGCCGCCAGAGCATGGCGAAGCGGTCCTGAATGCCGACGCCGTCGGGGCCGGACTTGTTCGCGTAGAAGTTGTCGAACGCGGCGTGCACCATGGGGCTTGTCCAGTAGGACTCCTGCCAGAGGTTCGGGTTGCCAGCGTGAGGCCGGCCTTCGTCGAGCGTGGCCCACGCCGGGGCCCCGTTGCCCGATTTGACGCCCCAGAGATCCTGGTGCATGTCCAGGTAAACGTGCAGGCCGGCGGCGCGGGCGGCAGCGATCTGTTCGTCGATGAGACACAGGTATTGTTCGTCATACTTGCCACATTCCGGCTCGATCTGAGACCACTCCATCTGTAAACGGATGACGTTGAGCCCCCAATCACGCATGCGTGCGCACACGTCAGGTTTGACCCGGACCGAGTCCGGCTTGCTGGTGTGGCCTGCGTTGACGCCGTGCAAGATGATCTGCCGGCCGGCAGGATCGACGAATCGATTCCCGGCCACAGTGATTCGCGGCAGAGGGACAGAGGACGGAACGGGTGGGTTGTCGCGCTGCGAAGTCACTGTCTCGGTCGGCGCGATCGCCGCCAGGACACAAAGGGCCGGGATCAGCGCGGTTATAGGCATGGACAAGAGCCTGATCGCGGCGGGGATAAGGTCACTCCTTCACGGGCTTCCAACCAAACGGTACGTAGCGGTTCTCGAATGAGCCGTCGTCGTAGAGGTCGACCAGCGCATAGCCGGCGTCGCACTCCTGATAGGGGCCCTCCCACCACCCACCGCAGACGGCGCCATTGCAGACATATGAGACGCCCAGGTATTCGACCCGATCGATCAGGTGGACATGACCACTCAGGCAGACCTTGACGTTCGGGTGTTTGAGGAAGAGATCCTTGATCCGCCGACTGTCAATGTGGACCCAGGCCCCCGGCACAACCCAGTCTCCGGACTTCTCGTTATCGCCGTCGAAGAAGACACACACGGCCAGGATCGGAATGTGCGAGAGAATCAGGACGGGCTTCTTCGGGTCCGTCCGCCGTAGATCTTCGGCGAGCCACTCGAATTGCCGGTCATCGAGCCGTGCGGTGTAGCCATCGCCCTGGGGGAACGTGCTGTCGAGCATAATGAAGTGCCACCCGGCGCGATCGAAGCTGCGGTACTCGCGATCGAGCCCGAGAGAATCCATGGCCCATTTCTTGCCGTACAGGGGCTCGTTGCCGGTCGCACCGCTGTCCTTGCGGTTCAAGCCCCAACAGTCGTGGTTTCCGATGCACGGCTCCACCGGCAGGCTGCACTCGGCCTTGAGCACCTTGCGGTACAGCTCCCATTGCTCCCTGGTCCGCGCCTCATTCGCTCCGATCGAGTCCATGATATGGTCGCCGCCCGTGAAGATCAGATCAGGCTTGTCCTTCTGCGACTGCACGTGCCGAAGACATGAGGCAAACCCCTCGGCGGCCTTGTGTTCGGGGGCAATGTGAATGTCGGTCAGATGCGCAACCCGCAAGACGCGCTTGCGTAAGGGGTTTGCACTCTGTGCCAAGGCGGAACGGGCACCGGCAAGCCCAACGGCCGCCGCTCCGGCAATACGGATCACTTCGCGACGCGAAACGTTGGGTGATGGTTGGTTGTTGCTCATCGCCCCATTTAACCGGAAGGAGGCATGTGAAGTCAAGGTTTCAGGGATCAGTTCGAGTTTGCATCAGGGTCGCGGGGAACGTTAGCATCATGGCGGCTGCAGGATATTGTTTGGGGTTCCGAGGTGTTCAACGACGGGCCCCTTGCCGCCCGGGAGTTCCATGTTCTCCACGATCGGATACGTCATCTTCGTGTTGGCCCCGGCCGTTCTCGGCGCGATCCTCCTATGGCGTTTCCCGAAGTACCGGCGTTTCAGGCTGCGATCGATACTGGTGTACCTGGTGGTGATGAGCCTGCTGATCTATGGGGCTCTTCGGTTTGTGTGCTACATCGCCTCGGCGACGGTCGCCCTGCGTGAGGTGTTCATCGTCCTGTGGTTTGCCATCGCCTGGCGGCTGGCGTGGGAGCTGTGGGCACAAACCGTCGGCCGGTTGGGGCAGAAATGGATCCGCTGGGCACGGCTGCGCAGGCATCAGGGGCTGCACGCGCCGAAGCTGATCCGGCTGATCCCCATCGGCCGGATGCTGCTGACGGCCTTCATCTTCGTGCCGGCGTTTCTGAGCTGCGTGGTCACTCACCGGTTCAAACTGCACGACGATCAGGATCCCAAGAGCATCTACCAGATGGACTTCGAGCATGTTCGCGTACCGACTGCCGACGGCCTCACCTTGGACGGCTGGTTCATCCCTCAGAGCGGGGCTTCGCGAACCATCGTCGTCTGCCACGGGGCCGGGGCCAACAAGGGTAACTTCGTCTGGTTCCTCGGGTCGCTCACACGACCCGACTACAACGTGGTGTTTTTCGATTTCAGGGCTCACGGTTCCAGCGACGGCCGGACCACGACCTACGGCATCCGCGAACGCCGCGACGTGACGGCCGTGGTCGATTGGCTCAAGCGAGAACGGCCGGCACAGTCTCAGGTCATTGTCGGTCTGGGATCGTCCCAGGGGTCGATGGCCCTGGCACTGGCCGCCGCCGAGGATGAGCGGATCGACGCGGTGATTCTCGACAGCCCGTTCACCTCAGCATACGAGTTCGCTCAACACCACGCCCGCCAACTGCCGGTCATCGGCCCGTTGTTCGTCAACATCATTCTGGTTGGAATGTCCGCCCAAACGGGTGCTGATTTCTTCCACACGTCGGCCGTGGAGGCCGTGTCTCGACTGGGCAGCCGCCCTGTCATGGTCATTCACGGGGACGACGACATCGCGATGCCGGTCTCGCATTCGCAGGCGCTCTATGATGCCGCCGCCGGCCCGCGCGAGCTCTGGTTCGGCCCCGGCCCACACAGCAATATCGTCACCACCGACCCAAGACAATACGAACAGCGGGTCTTCGCCCTCCTGGACGCCAATCTATCCGAACATTCGTCTCAGAAATGACTTACGGACAATCAGCGGCAGGAATTCGTGTCGCATATTGCGACATTCGAAGACGAAGTAAGGCTTGGGGGACAAACCACTGACAAAAAAACACGATAATCTATTTCTATTGACATTGTGCATAGCATGTCTTATGATGTCTCTTTGCGTCACTAATGACCGACAAAGGGATCTAATGACAATCACAGTGCGGGATGCCGCCAAGCTCTTGAACGTATCGGAACGAACGATCTACCGGTGGATCGACAGTGGTTCTCTGCCCGTCTATCGCGTGGGCGATCAGTTCAGGTTCAACAGGACTGAGCTGCTCGAGTGGGCCACATCGAAGAAACTGAACGTCTCGGCGGAGATCTTCGCCGAACCCGAGCATGACCAGGAGACTCCTTGCAGGCTTTCGGAGGCCCTCAGAGCCGGCGGGATCTTCTATCGAATCGAAGGCTCAGATAAGGAATCGGCGATCAGATCTGTCGTCGATATTCTCCGGCTTCCGGACGACGTGGACCGCGAGTTTCTCTACCAGGTGCTGCTGGCCCGCGAGTCGCTGGGCTCCACGGGGATAGGCGAAGGCATCGCCATCCCGCACGTTCGCAACCCGGTGGTTTTGCACGTTACCCAGCCCTCCGTAACGCTGTGTTTCCTGGAGCATCCGATCGAGTTCGGGGCGCTCGACGGCCAGCCGGTACACACGCTGTTCACACTGATCAGTCCCACCGTCCGCTCGCACCTGCGGATGCTTTCCTTGCTCTCGTTCGCGCTTCGCGATCCCGCGTTCAAAGAGACGCTCAGATCGCAGGCTCTGCGAGAAGCGATCTTGACCGAGGTGATGCGAATCGAGTCATCCCTTGCATCCGCGGACCAGCCTCTCTCACCCGGTGGTGCCGAAAGCAGATGAACATGGTTTTTCTCCTGACAGGCATTGCCATCATGATGGCCGGTGGGCTTGCGGCCCTGTTGGTGCCGCGTCGGGGGCATTGGGCGTCTACCCTGGGATCCACCTGTGTTGTGGCCGGTTGCATCACCGGGCTGATACCGGCAGTTCGTATCCTGCTCGGAGCACCCGCTGAAGTGCTTCATCGGTCCTGGTCGGTACCGTACGGTTCATTTCACGTTGAGTTGGACGCGTTGTCCGCGTTCTTCCTCATCCCGATCCTCCTGCTGTGTGCTTTGGCAGCCATCTACGGCATCGAGTACTTGCGTCCGTATCGCGATCGCAAGTCGCTCGGCGCGTCGTGGTTCTTCTTCAGTCTCCTGGTCGCCAGCATGATCCTGGTCACCACTGCGCGCAATATCATGTTGTTCCTCGTGGCGTGGGAGGTCATGTCGCTGGCCTCGTTTTTCCTTGTGACATTCGAGCATGAGGACGAGAAGGTGAGCCAGGCCGGCTGGACGTACCTTGTGGCCACGCACTTGGGAACGCTGTTCCTGCTGGCGATGTTTGCGCTGCTGGGATTGCACTCGGGATCGCCGGAACTCGCGGGTGGCACCTCTCCAGTCAAGGCGGTTGCGGACCACGCGAACCTGCTGTTCATTCTGGCCATCATTGGTTTCGGAACCAAGGCGGGCTTCATGCCCTTTCACGTGTGGCTGCCCGAGGCCCACCCGGCGGCTCCAAGCCATGTGTCCGCGATCATGTCGGGCGTGATGATCAAGACCGGCATCTATGGATTGCTGAGAACGCTGACGTTCCTCGGGCCGCCGCCTGCGTGGTGGGGCTGGCTGCTGATCGCCATCGGGTTGACATCAGGCGTGCTTGGGGTCTTGTTTGCCCTGGCACAACACGACCTCAAGCGTCTGCTTGCCTACCACAGCGTGGAGAACATCGGAATCATCGCCATCGGCCTGGGGGTCGGACTGCTGGGGCTCAGTCTGCATTCAGTTTCGATGGCTGTCCTGGGCTTCGGCGGCGGGCTGCTGCACGTGCTCAACCACGCGTGCTTCAAAGGGCTGCTGTTTTTCGGGGCCGGATCGGTGCTGCACGCCACCGGTAGCCGAGAGATCGACCGCCTCGGCGGCCTCCTCAAACGAATGCCTTGGACCGGCTGGACCTTCCTGGTCGGGGCTGCGGCGATCGCCGGCTTGCCCCCGCTCAACGGTTTCGTGAGCGAGCTGCTGATCTACCTGGGGGCGCTGGAGGGCGTGCGGACGACGTCGCCGCTGCACCTGCTTCTCATGGCAGGCGCGGTCGCCGGGCTGGCGCTGATTGGCGGACTGGCTTTGGCTTGTTTCGCCAAGGCGTTCGGCGTGGTTTTCCTCGGCGAGGCGAGATCGGCGGACGCCGGCGGCGGCCACGAGTGCGGCTGGCTGATGCGCGTACCGATGCTGGTTTTGGCTGCCGCGTGCGTTGCGATCGGTTTGCTGGGACCGTTGGCGGTTCTCTCACTTGCCCGGGCCATCGCGGTTGTCGGCGGCATGCCTGAGAACGTTGTCCGCGCGACGATCGCCAATCCTCGCGACGTTCTCATCGCGGTCGTGGGGGTCAGTTTTATTCTGCTGCTGCTCACGGCCGGGCTGATCGTCTTCCGCCGCCGGCTTCTTGAGGGTCGTATGGTCTCAAGCACCGTGACGTGGGATTGCGGTTACGCGCGCCCGACCGCCCGCATGCAGTATACCGCGTCGTCTTTTGCCCAACCGCTCACGCGTTTCTTCCAGCCGTTCCTGAGAACCCGCACCGCCCTGACTCCCCCGGTTGAGTACTTTCCCCCGTCGGCTTCTCTTGCCACACACACCGATGATGTCTGGCGAGAGAAGGGATACAGCCCGGTCTTCCGCGGGGCGGCGTGGGTGTTCTCGAAGCTGCGCCGGCTTCAGCATGGTCGAGTCCAGACTTACGTCTTGTACATCGCCGTCACGCTGTTGGCTTTGCTGCTCTGGAAGTTGAGATAGGCCATGCGAGTCTTCAGTTTGTGCCAACCACTACTGGCCCTGACGCTGGCCCCGCTCCTGCTGGGGATCATCAGCAGGGTAAAGGCGTTCGTCGCCGGACGGGAAGGGCCACCGCTGATTCAGCCCTATCTCGACCTGTTCCGGCTGCTTGGCAAGGGCGCGGTGTACAGCCGGACGACAACGGCGGTTTTCCGACTGGCTCCGGTCGTCGGGCTGGCGGCCGTGGCGGCTGCGGTGCTGCTGCTTCCGATCGGTGGAACCAGGGCCGTCATCGCCTTCCCCGGCGATCTCGTATTGCTGGCCTACCTCTTGGGCCTGTTGAGATTTCTCACTGTGATCGGCGCCCTGGACACCGGATCGAGCTTCGAGGGCATGGGCGCCAGCAGAGAGGTCCATTTCTCGTCGCTGGCCGAGCCGGTATTGATGCTCGCAGTGGCCGCTCTGGCCCGCAAGCTGGACAGTATTTCGCTCTCGGGGATCTACATGCCCCTCTCGTTCGGAACGTGGCTCGCGGCGGGCCCGGCGCTGGTGATGGCCGCGGTCGCGATGCTGGTCATTGTCCTCGCTGAGAACGCGCGGATCCCCGTCGATGACCCCAACACGCACCTTGAACTCACCATGATCCACGAAGTCATGGTTCTGGACTACAGCGGGCCCGACCTGGCGTTCATACTCTACGGGGCCGCGCTCAAATTGTGGGTGTTCGGCTCGCTGCTCGTCGGATTGTGCGTGCCCGTGCGAACAGGCTGGTTCGTCGTTGATGCCGGCGCTTTTCTGCTGGGCATGTTCGCGTTGGCCGTGATCGTGGGCATCATCGAATCGGCGATGGCCCGGCTTCGTTTGCTGCGAGTGCCGCAACTGCTGGTCGGGGCCGGAGCCCTTGCGGTTCTCGCGCTTGTGCTGGTGGCGAGGTCATAGGATGCAAGCCTACACGGATCTGGTTTTGATTACCGTTGCCTTGACTAACCTGGCCCTGACCGGCGTTGCTTCTCTGGGCACCTGCATCCGCGTCATGGCGCTGCAGGGCGTGCTTTTGGGCATCGTAACGGTGACTGTTCGACAGGAAGGCGTCTCTATACACACGTTGGTATTCGTGACCATCGCGGTTGTGCTCAAGGGTTTTGTTTTCCCTCGGTTGCTCCTGCGAGCGGTACGCGAGGCAGACGTGCGGCGAGAGGTGGAGCCGTTCGTCGGTTTCACGTTCTCCTTGCTGATCGGGACGCTGGCTCTGCCGGCAGCCATGTGGCTGGGCGCACGTCTGCCGGCGGCCACACCGCAGGCCCCGCCGCTGGCCGCGCCCGTCGCGTTCCACGCGATTCTCGTCGGCTTGTTCCTGATCGTCAGCCGGCGCAAGGCCATCACCCAGGTCCTCGGCTACCTGGCGATGGAAAACGGGATCTTCTTGTTTGGCGTCGGGCTGGTGCGTCAGGCAACGCTGCTGGTCGAGCTTGGGATTCTTCTGGATGTTTTCGTGGCGGTGTTCGTCATGGGGATCGCGATTTTCCACATCAGTCGGGAGTTCGACCACATGGACACCGACCGGCTGTCCTCGTTGAAGGAATGAAAGCATGGTTTTGGCGCTCTTCCTAATTCCTGCTCTGGCTGGCATTGCCGCATTCTTCATCCGGCCGCACCGCCCCCGACGAGCCCTGCTGCCGGCCGTGGCGGTGGCTCACGCGTCGCTCACGAGCCTTGCATGGCTGAGATTGCCCGCGCCAGCCCTTCAGGGCCTGCTCAAGCTGGACGAGCTGGGCCTGCTCTTCCTGAGCATCACGAGCGCCCTTTTTCTGGTTGCTTCGTTCTACGCGGTGGGGTACCTGAAGCGTGAAACACACGGCCAGCGATCGGACTTCGAACAGGGCTTCCTCTTCGACAACATTCCAGAGGCCGTCTTCGTCGGCTGCCTGTTGTTGTTCCTGGCCATGATGACTCTGGTGAGTCTTAGTGCCCACGTCGGCCTGATGTGGGTGGCCGTTGAAGCGACGACGCTGGCCAGTGCGCCCCTGATCTACTTCCATCGGCACCATCGCTCCCTCGAGGCCGCCTGGAAGTATCTGCTCATCTGTTCGGTGGGTATCGCCCTGGCGCTGCTGGGCATCTTCTTCCTGGCCGTCGCGGCAGCCGACGTGGCGGGAACCGCCACTTCGCTTCTGACGGATGATCTGGTGCGCCGAGGCGCCGCACTGAACCGACCGTGGCTTTCAGCGGCGTTCGTCTTTCTTCTGGTCGGATACGGCACCAAAATGGGCCTGGCTCCGCTGCACACGTGGCTTCCCGACGCGCACAGCGAGTCGCCTTCAGTCGTGTCCGCCCTGCTGTCGGGAGCCCTGCTCAATTGCGCCTTCCTGGGCATCTTGCGTGCACACCAGGTACTGACAGCGGCTGGCTGCACCGCCCTCGGACAGGAACTGCTGGTACTGTTGGGGCTGATTTCCATGGGCACCGCCGCCGTGTTCATCATCGGTCAACAGGACTACAAGCGTCTGCTGGCCTACTCGAGCGTCGAGCACATCGGCATCCTTGCCTTGGGAGTCGGCCTGGGGGGGGCTGGCGTGTTCGGCTCGATGCTGCACGCGGTCAATCACTCGTTGACCAAGGCGATGCTGTTTCTCGTGGCCGGCAATCTGCTGGCGGTCTACAACTCCAAGTCCTGCCGAGATGTCCGCGGCGCACTGCGAGTCATGCCGTTTTCGGCAGCACTCTGGATTGCGGGGTTCCTGGCCATTACCGGGTCACCGCCTTTCGGGCCGTTCCTGAGCGAGTTCACAGTCCTCAAAGCCGCCTTGGACCAGGGGCGAGCGGTCGTGGCCATTCTGTACCTGGGCTGTCTGGGGATCATATTCGTCGGCATGGCTTCGGTCTTCGCACGCATGACGCAGGGACAGGCGAGTCTGCCGATGGACCAACCGCGGGCCCATGAGCCCTTGTTAAGCGTGATACCCCCGGCGGTCCTGGGCGTGCTCGTCTTGTGTCTTGGTGTTCATGTTCCGACGCCGTTAAACAGCCTGATCCAGCGGGCCGCACAGATGGTGGGAGGGTCCTGATGGCCGCAAGCAATGTACTGGTCTTGTACAACGGCGCCTCGGCCGCCGCGGAAAGCATCCCAACACTGGGGAACGACGAGTTTCGCAGTGCGGTGATCGACGGCGTGGAGCGGAACGGCCGGTTGGCGGCAATGATGGCGACGCCGTCCCAGGATGGACGAATACGGCTTCTGGCAGCGGTTGCTCACGGGAACCGGGGCAGCCTGGCGGTGTGCGGCACGGTCGTGGACGACTCGTACGCTGCACTGACACCCGAGTGTCCTGCCGCCCACTGGTTCGAGCGGGAGATTGCCGAGCAGTGGGGAGTGCGGCCGGAGGGGCATCCCTGGCTCAAACCGATCCGCTTTCACAAGTCATATCGGCCGGGCCGCGATGCCTGGGGCCGTGGCATTTCGACCGTCATCGAGCCTTGCGTCACCGACTACTTTGCGATGGACGGCGAGGAGGTCCATGAAGTCGCGGTCGGGCCGGTACATGCCGGGATCATCGAGCCGGGACACTTCCGGTTTCAATGCCATGGCGAGGACGTCTATCACCTTGAGATCTCCCTGGGATTTCAGCACCGCGGCGTGGAGCGAGCTCTGATCGGCGGACCGGGACTGCGGACGATCCACTACGCCGAGACACTGGCCGGTGACACTTCGATCGGCCACGCAACGGCCTGCAGTGAACTACTCGAAGCTCTGAGCGGGGTCCGTGTGCCTGCTCGCGCCCAGATCATTCGCGGAATCGCGCTGGAGCTCGAGCGGCTCGCGAATCACACCGGCGATCTTGGTGCGCTGGCCGGCGACGTCGGTTTCCTGCCCACCGCGTCGTATTGCGGAAGGATTCGCGGCGATTTCCTCAACATGACGGCCCTGATCTGCGGAAGCCGCTTCGGACGCGGGCTCGTACGTCCCGGCGGCGTCGCGTTTGATCTTGAGGACAGCCGGCGGGCCCAGCTTCTGGAAAGGCTCGATGCCGCCCGGCAAGACGTCACCACGGCAGTGGATCTGCTCTGGGATAGCCCGTCGGTACTCGCCCGGTTCCAGGAGACGGGACGCGTGGATCGAGAAACAGCGGTTGATCTTGGACTGGTCGGCGTGGCCGCGAGAGCGTGCAACATCGAGCGAGATGTCCGCCACGAATTCCCCACGGGCATATACAGGCTCGCGCACATACCCGTCTCGATGGCTGAGGCGGGAGACGTGTTCGCCCGGGCGTTCGTTCGATGGCTTGAGATTCAGCGGTCGCTGGCTTTCATACAGGACCAACTCCGTTCACTGCCGTCAGGGGGAAACCGGGCGGCGGCCAAGCCTCTGGGCCGGTCTCGAATCGCCGTGAGCCTGGTGGAGGGATGGCGGGGCGAGATCTGCCACATGGCAATGACCGATGAAGCTGGGCGACTGGCCGCGTACAAGATCGTTGATCCGTCTTTCCACAACTGGATGGGGCTGGCGATGGCCTTGCGCAACCAGCAGATCTCCGATTTCCCACTGTGCAACAAGAGCTTCAACCTGTCCTACTGCGGACACGACCTCTAGCCCAAGTTGAACACCAAAGGGCGATTCTAGATTTTTTTCGGGTTGTTGGACC
>DAOOIV010000116.1 GCA_035384605.1 Phycisphaerae bacterium | reverse complement strand
GATTCCGGGCCGAGCGAGCGAGAGTGCGGCCCGGAAAGGATTCCGGGCCGAGCGGACCTGCCCTGCCTGCTTCAGGATTCTTTTGGAGGCGCATGCCCACGCAAGGCCGTGGGCATGGCACCCGGCCTTCGGGTGGAGAATTGGCATCGTCATGGGCGCTGAATGCGGAAAGGATTCCGCAGAGGATTCGGCCCGGAAAGGATTCCGGGCCGAGCGAACCTGCCCTACCTGCTTCAATCGAAAACGCCGAGAGAGAAAGCGAGTCCCGGCCGGCAGATCATGGGATTGACGCAGATGAAGAACAGGAGGAAGGCATTTGAACATGAGGAAACGGAGACAACTGAGATAGGTCTCCGCATTCCTCTGCGTCCGCTGCGGTGAAACACTGTTTCTCCGGTCGCTGAAAGCCGATCGCTGAATGCCGACCGCTGACCGCTTCTCACAGATTAGCCACGTCCGCGTTTCGACCTGCCGACCCACCGTTTCGACCCACGTCCGGTAGGATGATGATAGGAATCCTCGCCCCCGGAGGTCCCAGATGGGATGTGGGGCCATCGAATCAGGATGGCGAGCAGCAGGGCGACCTGCATCCGCCACCTGTTGAACGTCGTGTCGCGCAAAGAGACGCCCGCGGGTTGGCCGCGGGCGTCGGTGATGCTTCACGCTGGTAACACGGAAGCAATCGTTCTTTCGAGTTATCAGTTCTCAGTCGTCAGTTCTCAGTGTTCGCGATCGGTCGTGTCCTCTCACTGATAACTGATCACTTCGTCCAGTTCGGCAGGTCGGGCTTTACCCGACGCTTTTGGCGTGCAGAGCTCGCCCTACGGACTTCGGCGTGCAAAGCATGCCTACTCGGCCCAGCGGCGCGCAGATCGCTCCCTTCTCGCCCCCGCTCAATCCCCCCTTGGTGAGGGGGGAAGCGGGAGGCCATCCGTTCATGACCGTTGCCCGGCGGCGGCTTTCTTTCGGGCCAGGATGATCTCCTCCTGGATTTCTCGCGGTACCTGTCGGTAACAGCAGAACTCCATCGTGAACGTCCCCTTGCCCTGCGTGGCCGAGCGGACGTCGGTCGAATAACCGAACATCTCGGCCAGCGGGACCTCGGCGTTGACGACTACCGTGTTTTGCCGCGGCTCGACGTTGGTGATGATACCTCTGCGGCTCGACAGATCGCCGACTACGGAGCCCTGGAATTCGCCAGGGATTTCGACTTCCACTTTGGCGATCGGTTCCAGCAAAGCGGGTTGCGATCGCCGAAAGGCCTCAATGAAGGCGTCGCGGGCACAGATCTGAAAGGCCATGTCGGACGAGTCCACGGTGTGATAGCTGCCGTCTTCGAGCAGGATCTTCACCCGCACGATTTCGTAGCCGGCCAGCGGTCCCTTGCCGCGGGCACTCTGAAAACCCTTGTCACAGGAGGGAATGAACTCGGTGGGAATGCGTCCGCAACTGACTGCGTTCTCGAACTCGTAGTCCCTTTCGGCGCTGTCGGGCAAGGGGATCAATTTGCCGATAACGTGGGCGTACTGGCCTGCGCCGCCGGTCTGTTTGCGGTGCTTGTAGTTGAACGAGACTTCCTGTGTGGGCGCCTCGCGGTAGCTGACCTGAGGCCGTCCGACTTGAAGCTCAAGCTTGTACTCGCGGCGCAGGCGTTCGACGTAGACGTCCAGGTGCAGCTCGCCCATGCCCGAGATGAGCGTTTCGCCGGTCTTGTCGTCGGTGCGCACGTGGAACGTCGGGTCCTCGCGGCAGAATCGGCCCAGGGCCTTGCTCAGCTTGTCGCGGTCGGCGGTTTTTGCGACGCTGACGGCCAGCGATATGACGGGCTCGGCCACGTAGATGCGTTCGAGCGAGTAGTTGTGTTCAAGGTCGCAGATGGTATCGCCTGAATTGCACTCAACGCCCATCAGAGCCACGATGTCGCCGGCAAGGGCCCGGTCGATATCCTCGCGTTGGTCGGCGTGCATCCGTAGGATCCGGGCGACGCGTTGCTTGCGCTGCGTGCGGCTGTTGAGGTACGTCCGTCCCTTGTCGATAGTGCCCTGGTAGACGCGAGTATAGGTGAGCTGGCCGAAAGGCTCGTCGACGATCTTGAATGCCATGCCGACGGGAGCGGCGTCGGGATCGGCCGTGAGCGCCACCTCCGCCCCTTCGTTCTCGTTGTCCTTGGCATAGGTGATCCGGTCCAGCGGACTGGGCAGATAGCGGCAAACGGCGTTGAGCAGAGGTTGCACGCCTTTGTTTCTGAACGCCGAGCCGAGCAGGACCGGCGTGATTTCCCTGGCGATGGTTCGCTCGCGGATGACTCGGTGGAGGAGTTCCTCGCTGATCGGCTTGTCTTCGAGCATAAGTTCCATGATCTCGTCGCTGTAGAGGGAGAGGGTATCGAGCATGCCGTGACGGGTCCGATTCGCGGCGTCGACCAGTTCACCGGGAATCGCGTCGAGACGGACCTTTTCACCATTCTCCCCGTCAAAGTAGACGGCCTTCATGGTAATCAGATCAACGACGCCCACGTGGTTGCCTTCCAGGCCGACGGGGATCTGCAGGGGCACCGCTTCCACCCCGAGCTTCTCTTCGATCTCATTGATTACCCGGGCGGGGTCTGCCCCGACGCGATCGCACTTGTTGATGAAGGCGATACGCGGAACGTTGTAGCGTTTCATCTGGCGGTCGACCGTCAGTGACTGCGACTGGACGCCGCCCACGGCACACAGCACCAAAATGGCGCCATCCAGCACGCGGAGCGACCGCTCGACCTCGATGGTGAAGTCGACGTGCCCTGGGGTGTCGATCAGGTTGATGATCTTATCGTCCCACTGGACGGTTGTGGCCGCCGAGGTGATGGTGATGCCGCGTTCCTTTTCCAGCTCCATGTGGTCCATGGTAGCCCCATCGCCGCCGTCCTTGACGTCGCCCATCCGATGGATGCGTCCGCAGTAATAGAGGATGCGCTCGCTCAGGGTTGTCTTACCCGAGTCGATGTGAGCGGAGATTCCGATATTCCTTAGTCGTGCCAATCGATACATCTTGTGTTGCTTTCCGGTGCGTCGCTACTGAACTCTCTGTGTTGCCGTCTCCACCATCGCGAAGGTGGCCATCCACCCTGGTCTGGTGACAAGCCTTTTGTCGGACGGGCATTTCACCACGCTATCATTGACCCTTATTCAGGGCCCCGTTTGTTTTCTGTCAAAAGGGGGAATCCCGACCGGCGGCCTGAGTCGGCCGCGGTCATGGGCGGTCGATCAGGCGGGCCTGAGTTCGAGAATCACCCTCACGGTGTACTCGATCATGGCATCACCTCTTGCTGCCGTTCCGGGCCGGAGCGACCGGCTGCCGGGCCAAGCAGGTTGGCTACGATCCAAGAGTCTATCCTGGCCGTTGGCAGAATTCAAGGGCTCGCTTTGCCTTTGGCGATGGGGTTGTGGAACCATGGGGATGCGGGCCGGCCGGGCTCCGATGCCGCGCAGGAGGTTTTCTCGGACGTCTCTGGCGGGCTGGAACGGTTATTATGACGGCTGTTTAGAACCAAGAAGGCGGCGTCATTTCCGGTCTTGACCGCCGACCTTCTTGATTCAGGAACCGCGGAGTTGATCCTTTGCAGCGATCAAGCAGCATGCCTGCGCCGGCGCAGAGCGAGCAGACCGCCCAGCATCAACAGCCCTAACGTAGCGGGCTCTGGCGTTGGAAACTGGGCGATTTCAATTTTCCCGGTGAAGACCGCGCCCGTCGGGTCGTCGTACTTCAGCGTCTTGCGAATGTCGATGAGCGTACCGGGAACGAGCGGGTTGAAGGTGAAGTCGATCTTCCCGCCGCTGGTCGGCGTCGCCGGGGTCACAACTGTGTTGAGGCCCGGCGGCGGAGCGAAGTTTGCGAGAAAGACGGTCGGCTGTACCCATTCCCAGCCGGGTGTCAGGATGTGCTCGTGCCAGTCCTCCCAGCTCTGCGTCGGGGCGACGACGAGCAGTTCCTGCAGGGTGAACGTCTGGCCGGGCACCGCAACTATAGGCTGACCGTTGAGGCCGGTGAACGTCTTGCCCCATTGCGGGCCGTTCGGATCGATCTGGACGGGCAACCAGGGGCTTGTGGCATTGCCGCTATCGACGCTCCACCCGGTGATCGGCGCGGGTGAGAGAAACAAAGTCGGTAACGATCCGAGATTGCCCACGCCCTGCGCGAGGGACATCTGCGAACCAACAGCGATGATCAGGGCGGCAATCGAAAATGCGTGCACGTTCTTCTCGTCGATCTTCATGTTATCTTCTCCTCAAGAGGGCTTTGTGCCCTGCTCTGGCAAGGATCTTTTCGGCTCGCCATCACGTGATAGCGGAGCTTTTGTGAGCACCCGCCCGCCCATCCGAGGCACAGGATCGTGAGGCCCGACGGTTCGGGTGGGTAGGGGTGCTCGCTGTCTTTTTGTTCCAACCTCAGTCTGTCGCCATAGCGCCTCCGACCGCGATGGCGGGGGGTGTCAAGACACAAATCGTTTGCGCCGAAGCGCAACAGGCAGGCTGCCCAGCGCAATTAGGCCCAGTGTCGCAGGCTCCGGGACGGCGTGTCCGATGTTCACGCCCAGACCGTCACCAGGGATCTGGTTGACGATCACAGTCAGCGAGCTGACTGGGTCGAGGATTTGCACGACGCCGAGCGCCGAGTTCCACCACGGATCGGCGCCGCCCAGGCCTGTGATCGAGTTTTGCATCGTGAACGTACCGGGGCCGCCGATGAATTGCGTGGCGCCGTAGTTCCCGCCGCCCGTCCAATCACCCAGATACGCGCCATTCTGATTGACGGTTGCCGTGGACATCCCGCCGCCGAAACTGTTGGTCCGACCAAGTCCTGCGACGCCGACATAGAGGGTGCCGGCCGGGACCGTACCTGGGAACGTGTAGGTGACCGCCCATGGGGCGACCACAAACGGAGGATTGGGCGCGTAGCTGGTTACGCCGAGCAGCTCGTGGGCGGTCCATGAGTAGGTAGCAGGGCCGCTGGTCACGGTTCCGTTCTGAAACAGGGGGTTCTGATTGCGAGTATTCAAGAGCGAGGAAGGAAGCGAATACGTGATCGTGACGTTTCCGACGCCCGGCAAGTTGAACACGGAGTTGTTCGGCACGCTCGAGCCGAGCGGCGTCGGCGCCATGTTGAGCCAGTCAATTGTATAATTGGCAGCCCAAGCGCTGGGGACGGCGAAGGCCAGAACCAGGCCGGCACCGGCGAGAATCCGGTTCGTGTTCGTTTTCATGTTTGTGTTTCTCCGTTCATTATGGCTTGGATCCTTTGAATCTCCTGCCCCGGGTACACCCCAGGGGCACTCCTCGATTACTACGGTTGGTCTGAATGTCCTATTCACTTGGCGGCTTTCACGAATTCAGTGGCTCCCGTTGACCGTGTGCTTGTCTACCGACGCCCCTAAGGCGGACCGCCTTTTTGTGGGCCGTGAGCCAAACGCACTGCGAGCCAGAAACATGCGCGCAAGCCGCATAGATGTCCGCCCCGATGGTTCTGAGAGCGGCCCGGCCCGACGGCGTGCAATTGAGCTGCCGAAAAGGTGGCTAGGTCATTCGGCGGCGACGCACAAGAAGAAGGCTGCCCAAGGCGACCAGTCCCAGTGTGGCAGGCTCCGGCGTGGGGTATTGAATGATCGGCAGCGTGCCGGTGAAGGCTGTTCCGGGCACTCCGTTGTAGACAAGCTCCTTGCTGATGTCGATGAATGAACCCGGCGCGACCGGGTTGAAGAAGAAGGAGAGGCTGCTTGTACCAACCCCGGAGACAGTGAGTCCCGGCGCCGGGAGACCGTTCACCAGAAGGACGGGATTAGCCCAGGTCCAATTGGGATCCAGCACGTCCTCGTGCCAATCGGTCCACGGAAGATTGCCTGCCACCACGAGATGCTCGGATACGGTCAGCGGGGGGCTGAGTGCGGGATATACGAACGGACCGCCGTTGGGGCCGGTGAAATTCTTTCGCCACACGGGTCCCTTAGGGTCGAGGGAAACGGGAACGGGCAGCCCGGTCGGCTCCACCACGACCCAGCCGGAAGAGGGCGGGATCGAGGTCTCGAACTGAGTGGGCAATGAACTCAGGTTGCCCACGCCCTGTGCCATGGCCGTTTGGGAGACGACCAGGCTGACGATGGCGACCCAAACCAATGTGACCCTGTTCTGCGTTTTCATTGCTGTGCTCCTTAATCTGCTTTTTCTTCATCTTCGGTGGAGAAACGATTGTTTGCCTCTCACCGGTCTACCAGTAAAGCTAGGTAGGGTCTGATGGGTTGACCAGCGGAATGGCATGTTTACGCTCATGAACAGCGTTTGTGTCGTGCCGCAGGCCGGTTCTGGTGTTCTTTGTGAACTCTTTCACAATTGATCGGGTGGTTTCGGGCTATGGGTATCGCACATGCGCTCGCGCATGGTCGGAAGTGAGCGATAGAGACTCTGCCGTCGCCTGCTTGTCCTTGGGCATCAAGTGAATGGATCATCGCGTCGTCTTGATGTTCAGGCGGATTATCGCGGGTGGCGGTTTCGTTGGTTCACGCTTCTGCGAAGTCCGCCGGCAGTGCAGACATGAAACAGCCGGGGTCTTTTTCTTTCGCTGCCGGGTCCGTGGGAGAGCGGAACTCTCCGGCGGGGCTATTGCTCGTCTGTCTCCTGATCGGCGTGCAACAGCCGCATGAATCGTTTGTGGACCAGTTTGAAGATGATGCCAGCGCCAAGGCATATTCCTGCGAACACAGCGACGCTCGGCCAGTCAGCCAGGTAGGCGGAGCTGAACGCGATCGTTCCGGCCGCAACCATGATCGCCCCGAAGGCCGCGATGATCAGGCCGGTAGGGATGTACAAGGCCGACCGCGGCTGAATGCCGGCCTTGGCCGCGATCGGACCCCACCAGCCCAACGGCCGTGCTCTCTTGTAGAACTCGATCAGCCTTTCTTCCGGGTCCGGTTGGGTCAGCAGGGCGACCAGGACCCACAAGACGAAGGTCATGGCGATTGAGGACAGGACGACCGGATAACCCACGTCGTCCCTGGTTCTCAACAGCATTCCGAAAACCAGATACTTGTTGACCAGGAAGATTACGGGGCCGCCGAACGAGGCCGCGAGCCTTGCCTTGCCGTTGAATCGCCACCACCACCACTGCCCCCAGTTGGCTGTGATCTCCGCCGAGGACAAGCCGAGCATGAACACGGAAACGTCGATGACGTTCTCGGCTGCGGTGGCCACAAGAACGGCGAGGCCCATGATCGCGAGCATGACGATGCGACCAACGTTCATATAGTGGCTCATGGAGGCGTCACGAACGAATGATCTCTTGTACACGTCGTTGAGAATAACCTGTGCGCCGAAGTTCAGGTTGGAGCTGACGGTCGACATAATGGCCGCCGCCAGGCCGCTGACCGCCAGACCCAGGAGCCCGGCCGGGAGATACTCCTTGAGGAGCATGCCGTATGCGAGTTCTTTGTTGATCCGGCCGTCATGGAGGCCTGGCCACTTGCACATTGCTCCAAGCGCGGGCATCGTGGTCACCGCCAGGAGGAAGAACAGCACCACCTCGGTCCAGATGTACATTTTGGACGCTTCGCGGGCGTTTTTGCATGACAGAAGGCGCTGTCCTTCCATGGCCCCGGCCATCGGGGCGACGTCACCGCCGTAGCCCACGGCCGTGCCCACCGTCCAGGCGAGGATGCCGATGACGCCGAGGTACTCGTGGCTGGAAGGGGGGTGCCAGGTCACCACTGATGTGCCGAACTGGCTCACCAGCGAGTGATAGAGGCCCGACGGTCCGCCGAAATCGCCCCAGACCGCGCCCATGAGGATGAACGCGGCGGCGATCATCACCCAGGTCTGGATAAAGTCGGTCACGACCACACCCACGTAGCCGGACAACAGCACGTAGAGCAGCAGCACGGGGATGACCAGGAGGTAGGTTTCCCACTTCTCCCAGCCCAGCATCGGGTTGAGCACCTTGTGAATTCCCAGCAGGCCGGAACCGGTCCATGCGACCACGGCAATGAATGCGCTGCGGATGGAAACCCACGACCGCATGGTAAGGGCCGGTGCGCCGGTAAATCGGAACTCGTAGAACTCAGGGGAGGTGAAGATATGAAGTCGGCGCCAGAACACCGCGAAGAGAATGGCCCCGATCATCAGAGCCAGCCCGAACCTGCTGATGTACCACCAGCAGATGCAGATGCCCGAGATCACGGTCATGCCGCAATAGGCGGTGATGGCGTCGGTGTTCATACACGTGGCGGCGTAGGAGAAGCCCGCCAGCCATCCGGGCATCTTGCGGTCCGCCAGGAAGTAGCTTTCGAGGTCCTTCTGGGCGCGTTTTCGGAAATAGAAACCCACGACGACGAGGCTGGCCATGTAGGCGGCCAGCACCAGGTAGTCGAGCGTCTGAAAAGCGCTTTCAGCAAGCATGCCGGTTGTCGCTCACGCCTTTGTTGTCATGGCCTCGAACTCGCGCCAGCACATGTAGAGCCCGCGCGGGATGTGGTAGCACCCTTTCCACTTTCCGCCCTTGAGATCGAGCAGCGGCTCGCCGCGGCGGTTCAGGTAGCCGAACCACTCGCCGTACTGCGGATCGGGGAATCGCTTCCAGGTGTAGTCGTGGATCCGCTCGTACCACCGTCGGCAATCGCTGCGCCCGGTGACAGACCAGGCAATAGCCAGGGCGACAAGCGTCTCGATGTGTACCCACCAGAGCTTCTGGTCCCACTCGAGCTGGACGGGAGGCCGGTCCTTGATGTCACGGTAGTAGAGAATCCCCTCATATCGATCGTCCCAGCCGAACTCGATGAGGTTGACGATGGCATCGACGCACTTGTCGATGATGGCCCGATCGCCGCCAAAGCGCCGAACCGCTTCGATCATGAACCACATGGTCTCGATGCCGTGGCCGGGCAGGATGATCCGGCCCTCGAAGCAGTCGGGATGCGAGCCGTCCGGGGCGACGTTGTCCCAGGTGATCCGCCGCTCGTTGTCATAGAAGAGGGTCATGACCTCGCGAATGGAGTCTTCGACTGTGCGGCGAATCTCGTCGTCGGGCACGACGCCTTCGACTTCCAAGGCCACGTTGATCAGGATCATCGGGAAGGCCTGAGATTTCAGCGGTCGCGTGCCGGGGACCTGCTTGGTGTATTTGCCTTTTGGATTGTCTCTGCGCCGCAGCACGTTGTGAAAGGTCTTCACGGCGATATCGGCGGCCTGCGAATCACCCGAGGCCAGGGCGTATTGGGCAAAGCCCATGGCCGCGAAGCAGTCGGTGAACCAGTTGTAGGGTTGCACGAGCGGCTTGCCCTCACGGGTCAGGGAGAAGTACCAGTTACCCTCGTCGTCGGTCCCGTGCCGCTTGAGGAACTCAGCGCCGTGACGAGCGATCTCCAGCCATGTCGGCCGTTGTTCGACTTTGCGGTAAAGCATTGAGAAGGTCCACACCTGCCGGGCCTGCAGCCAGACGAACTTGTCGGTGTCGAACACGTTTCCGCGGCGATCGAGGCAGGTAAAGTAACCGCCCTTGTCCCGGTCGATGGAATGTTGTTCCCAGAAAGGGATGACATCATCAAGCAGGTTGTCGCGATAGAGTGTGGCAAGTTCCGGCGGGGTGTGAGACATCAAGATGCCCTCGCAAAGTCCTATTGTGGTGCCGTCGGCAGGGGGCCGACTGGACTATCCTCGGTGTCGGATCGCTTGGCTCGCGGACGACGTGCCAACAGCGTAAGGCCCGTACCGCTTTCGTCAACCTTTCTTGAGAATGTGCGCGAAAACTGCGGGATCCGGTCAGTACGGCAGCGTCGAGGTCGCCACGGCGACGGGGACCTGGCATGTTTTGCAGCCAGGAGCGGCAGGTTTCCAGCCTGTTTCGTCCCCGGGACTTGGTGAGGGCCGGAAGCCCCCTTCAGGGGGTTTTCTTGCCAAAGGCGGGCTGATAGGCCGGCCGTGATACAGCCGGTTGGTGGTCGCCTGCGGTTCTTCTTCCATTCTATGGTCTCAGCCCGTTTCAATGAGCTTACCTGACAAGGACAGGCCCGTTAAAACGGGCTTGATGGGGCAACACGGAAAAGGAAGGATTGGCCGACGGTGAACCAGTCTTAAAACGGCCGGCCTATTTGCTTTTCGGGAGAGACCGCTGAAGCGGTCTGCTTTCGGCTTGCGTTCGCAACAACCGGGTCAGCCGCCAGGAGTGTCGCCGCTTCTGTCACGAGCCCGCGAAGACCTGCGGCCGTCGGCATTCCTTGAATCGCCCGCGAGCAGGGGTTATTTTTCGGGCCGTGCCGCGTGCGGCCTGGTGGCGGACGAGTGACGTTCACGCGCAAAGGAGCGATTCATGAGCCAAGAAGGCTTGTTTCAAACGCCGTGGAATTTTCTGGGGCTTCCGGAAGAGCTGTCGTCGCCGCAGCGGGCCAGAGCGTGGTTGCTGCCTGTCCCGTACGAGTCCACGACCTCTTACGGTGCGGGCACTCGCAACGGCCCGGCCGCGATCATCGCCGCCTCGCGGCAGGTCGAGCTTTTTGATTGTGAGTTCGGCAAGGAGCCGGCGATGGAGTATGGCGTTCACACGATGAACCCGCTCGCTTTGGTTCACCGCTCGCCCGACCTGATGGTCAAGGCGATTGAGGAAGCTGTCGCGGTGATCCTTTCGGGCAAGCCACGACCGGAGGTGCTGGTCCTGCTCGGCGGCGAGCACACAATTTCGCCTGGCGTGGTCCGAGGCATTGCCCGGACGATCGGCAAGGACAATCTCGTCTGTGTTCAAGTGGATGCCCATGCCGATCTGCGAGATGAGTACGAGGGTTCGCCGTTCAGTCACGCCTGTGCCGCCCGGCGGATTCTGGACGTCTGCCCGGTCTTCCAGATCGGCATCCGCAACATCTCGGCCGGCGAAGAGCCGTTCCGCCGCTCCTGCGACCGGGTACACACGGTCTTTGCCGAGGAGTCGATCGCCCCCGACGGAGCGTTCCTCAAAGACCTGGCCGCGTTTGTCCGCGGGCAACAGGTTTTCTTGACCATTGACCTGGACGGCCTCGATCCGTCGATCATGCCGGCGGTCGGCACCCCCGAGCCCGGCGGGATTCTCTGGCAGCGGATGCTCGAAATCTGCCGGGTGATTACCCGCGAAGCCGCTCGCGTTCCCGTTTTTGATGTGGTCGAACTCGCCCCCATTCCCGGATTCATCGCCCCGGACTTTCTGTCGGCGAAGCTGGTGTATAAGATCCTCTCGTACACGGTCTCGTCAGGACGGGATCAATAGGGCATGGCAGAATGGCTCGGTTCGAGATACACTATGACCGGACGGCCGTGGATGACCTGCGAGCACTGCGGCGGGTGGACCAAGTGGCTATTCTCGGCGCCATCGAGCGCCATTTGCGAGATGAGCCGAGTCGCGTCAGCCGACAAGCGATCAAGAAGTTGGAACCGCCGGTGCTCGCGGGGTATCGCCTGCGTGTTGGTGACTACCGTGTGTTCTATGACGTCTACGAAGACCGGCAGATCGTGCTGGTGGTGGCTGTCAGGTTCAAGGGAAGAATGACGCTTGACGAGGCCGCACATGATTCGAGTGATTGATCTTGGCGAAGAAGGTTTGACCGCTGAACAGGTCCGTGATTCCGTTCGGTCGCCTGAAGGGGCGATTCTTCGGGAGGGAGGCCGCGTGATCGCCCGGATCGAGCCTGCGGACGAAACGGATCTCGACGACGAAATGTGGGCACATCATCCCGAACAGGTCGCCAGAGGAACCACGGCACGGCAGCGGTTTGAGCGGGGCCAGTCGATTCCGCACGAGACCCTCAAGCGGCAACTGGAGCAAGAATCTGAGGAGTAATCAAGCCGGCGGTCGGCACCCCCGAGCCCGGCGGGATTCTCTGGCAGCGGATGCTCGGTATCTGCCGGGTGATTACCCGCGAAGCCGCTCGCGTTCCCGTTTTTGATGTGGTCGAACTCGCCCCCATTCCCGGATTCGTGGCGCCGGACTTTCTGTCGGCGAAGCTGGTGTATAAGATCCTGTCGTACACGCTTGCGCGGAGCAGTGGGAAATGAGATCTCATTAACCGAAGTGGTGATGACCGGCGTGCCTTGATGTGTGAATGAGTCTCTCGCGGCGGCAGCTCACTCGGATCGTTCGTTCCCAAGTGTATAGAGCCCATGGCCCGCGTTTTTCAGTCGGCCTTGCCGGACCAGTTCGTCCCACACAGCCTTGGGGTATTGAAGCGGCGGTTGGATGGCCTGGACGCCCGAACGGCCACCCTTGGTTACCGCCCCGTGGCCCAGCCGCGACTCATCGTCGAGCCGGGTGAGCTTGAGCCGCTTCTTGAATGCCTTGAGGGCATCTCGCAGTTGTTCGGGTGGCAACTGGCTTGCGGCCAGCGGATTGGTGGACGGCTCCGGATGGGCGCTTGGATCGACGGGTTTCTTATCCGGCATGGCAGCTTTTTCCGTTTGACAGAACCGCTTGATCGTATGAGAGAAGCATACCCATCAGGTGTCGGTTGTCCAGTAGCCACGTTGCCAGGTGCCGAGGCTGCGTGGGTGACAATCCAGGCGGCGTTTTCAGAACCCCGAGCGCGAGCGAGGGGCCGAATCAGAAAACGGCCACATCACAGGCGGGCCGAGAGACGCTCTTCTTGAAAGCCCGGCAGAGGGGCAGTATGGTTTGCGGCATCATGCCCGGAATCGTGCCGCAGGCCGGGCATCGCCGCTGCCCGATGACGGCAGGCTCATGGCGGACGTCGGAAGCCCCTCGTGTGTGGAGGGCGGGGCACCATACAGGCGGCACAAGGCGGTGGGGGAGCGAGAACAGAGGAGACCGTAATGGCCAGGATTCAGTTGCCGAAGAAATTCACCAGCAAATATCCGCACAAGTTTGCGAAGGGCAAACAGCGTTTCTTGTGCGGCAAACGGATTCTGCCCAAGCCGATCACCGGGAAGGAATCGCTGCCGGACCTGATGGATCAGGTGTTTCTGGCCTACAATGCGGCCCGGCTCCAGGAGGCCTGTCGGCTGTTTACCGAGCGGATGCTCCAGGCCGACGTGACCGTGGGCATGAGCCTGGCAGGAGCCCTTACCCCTGCCGGACTGGGTTGCTCGGCGATCGTACCGCTGATCAAGGCCGGCTACGTGGACTGGATCGTTTCCACCGGGGCAAACCTCTACCACGACATGCACCATGCCATGAACCTGCCGCTGTTCAGGGGGTCTCCGTTCGTTCGTGACCCTGAACTACGGAAGGTCGGCGTCGTGCGGATCTACGATATCCTTCTGGACTACAACGATGTTCTCATGCAGACCGACCACATTCTACGGCAGATCCTGCTCCAGCCCGAGTTCCAGCACGAGATGGGCACGGCCGAGCTTCACTACCTGCTGGGCAAGTATTGCGCCGAGTTCGAGGAGCAAACCGGCCATAAGGACGTATCCGTTCTCGCGGCGGCGTACCGGGCCGGCGTGCCGTGTTTCTGCCCCTCGCCGGGCGACTCGACGATCGGCATGAACGTGGCCGGGCTCGAGCTTCGGGGCAGCAAGCTGCGGGTCAATCCCTCGCGTGACGTCAACGAGACCACCGCGATCGTTCTGGATGCCAAGCTGAAGAAGCGGCGAACCGGCGTGGTTCTGGTGGGCGGCGGATCGCCCAAGAATTTCACCTTGCAGACCGAGCCACAGATCCAGGAGGTCTTGCGGATTCCCGAGGCCGGGCACGATCTCTTCATCCAGTTTACTGACGCGAGGCCGGATACGGGCGGCCTGTCGGGCGCGACGCCGCACGAGGCTGTCAGTTGGGGCAAGGTGGATCCCAACAAGCTTCCAGATGCCATTGTCTGCTATCTGGATTCGACGGTGGCTCTGCCCCTGCTCACGCATTATGCCTTGGCTCGCCATAAGCCCCGCAGGTTCAAGCGGCTCTACGATCGATTGCCTGAGCTGCGGGATCTGGTTTCCAAGGAGTACTGGAAACGGAACAAACAGTTGTAGGAGCGGTTACCCATCGCGATTCTTGACGAGCCGAGGGGTTTATCCCCTCGGTTTGTGGCGAGCCGCGGGGTTTATGCCCGCGGTTTTTGACCAACGTACCGGCGGCCTCAAGCCACCGGCTCGTCAAGGGACCCTGGAGGCGGATCATGCCCAAGAACACGTTACTCAAGCAACTGGCAAGGAAGCACGGCACGCCGCTGTTTATCGTTGACCACGATGTGCTGCGGCGCAACTATGCCGAGTTCAAGCGGAGGCTACCGCGCGTCCAGGCTTATTATGCGGTCAAGGCCAACCCGGCCCCGGAGATCATCAAGACTCTATTCGAGGCCGGAGCCAGCTTTGACGTGGCGTCGATCGGCGAGTTCCGGCTGGTTTATGAGAACATTCGCGACCTGCCGCCCAAGGCCAGGCAGGACTACATCTGGGACAAGATCATCTACGCCAATCCTATCAAGGACAAAGCGACGCTGGAGGAGCTGGATCAGTACAAGCCGCTGGTCACCTACGACAACCTGGAAGAGGTTCGCAAGATCCGCAAGCATGCGCCGCACGCCGGGTTGGCGTTGCGGATTCGGGTTCCCAACACCGGTTCCATGGTCGAGCTGTCGAGCAAGTTCGGTGCAGCACCCGGTGAGGCCGCCGACCTGATTGCCGCGGCCTTCGATGCGGGGCTGATTGTCGAGGGCCTATGTTTCCACGTGGGCAGCCAGTGCACGAATTTCGACAATTTCGTGCAGGCCCTGAACATGTCGGCGCAGGTGCTCGAGGAATGCGCCGGGCGGGGCTACAAACTCAAGCTGCTGGACATCGGGGGCGGTTTTCCCGCGCCTTACGACGGCAGCGTAGAGCGGTTCCGGGACCTGGCCAGGATCCTGAACGCGGAGTTCCGGCGGCTGTTCCCCAAGGAATTGCAGATTCTTGCAGAGCCGGGTCGTTTCATGGTGGCCACCGCCGCCACGCTGGTCGCCGAGGTAATCGGTAAGGCCGAGCGAGACGGCAAGCGCTGCTACTATCTCAACGACGGGATCTATCACACCTTTTCGGGCGTGCTCTTTGATCACTGTCAGTATCACATCAAGGCCTTCAAGAAAGGCCCGACGCAGCTCTGTGCGGTTTTTGGTCCGACCTGCGACGCCCTGGATACCATCTGCCAGTCGGAGCCGCTGCCGGAGCTGGACCTTGGCGACCTGGTCTACAGCGAGAACATCGGAGCCTACAGCCACGCATCCTCGACGTGGTTCAACGGCTTCCCGCCGGCCAAGGTGGTGCACATCAACGTGTAGACGGCGGGGCGGGAGTAACCACAGACGGGCCGCCCGGGGCTCCGCCGTGATCCGGCACGTCCGGACAGAAGTCTCGCCCGCAGGGC
>DAOOIV010000115.1 GCA_035384605.1 Phycisphaerae bacterium | reverse complement strand
TTCGCCAAGGGAGTTTTCGCGCTTGACAAGACGGGGGCTAATGGGTGAACGCTGACCGCTGAAAGCTGAGTGCTTCTGGGGTCACTCCGCCGACAGAACCGCCTGCCGCGTCGATGACCTCACGGGCACTTCGCCGGCGTTTGCGCCATAGCCGGCCGGGAGAGGCAGCCCCAGCTTGCCGCCCGTAATCAACCAGGCGGTCCGGAGGAAGTAGCTCAGCGGATGTGAACGGACATGCAACCGGGCACGCCCCAGCGAGGTCACAAACCCGCTTGGCCCCTCAAAACCCGGCATTATCTGATAGCAGGTGTCCAGGTAGCCTCGATGGTGCACGTCGGTTCCCACGACGGCCGGAAAACCGTGACGGCGGGCGAACCTCGCCGATCGCCTGTTGGGCAGCGGCGAGAGATTCTGTGCATTGGCGACTTCCACCGCATCGATCAGGTCGAGAATGTCGTAAACCCGGTCGCCCAGGCTGCAATGAAAAAGCCTGTTGTAAGGATGTGGAACGACCACCAGGCCTCCCTGCTCGCGGATGGCCTCGGCCGTCTGCCGCACCGACATCCCCGGCTCCACCAAGTCGCGCAAGAACAGCCCGATCAAATGCCCGTCCTTGGTCGAAATCTCCTCGCCAACGATGACCTGGAGATCGTCGCCCACGCTATCTGCCAGCGTCATCGCCCCCTCGATCGAATCGTGGTCGGTGATTGCCACGCAGCCGACGCCCCTTTCCATGGCTTCGTCGGCCAGACAATCCACGGACAGATTGCTGTCATCCGAGTAGTCCGTGTGAATGTGAAAGACGGTCTTGACCAATCCCATGGCGTCATCCATTCCCGTCCAGATTGCCCGAAGGTCCGAGTAGACACAAGTCAGTCGCAGCGGTCTACAACCGGGCAAAGACTCAACTAGTTTAGGATATCACCGCCCCATCCGGTCAAGCATGCCGCTGTGAAAATCGAGCACTTACCCTGCTATGAGTTGCCTCGCTGCCAAGAAACCGGCGATTCGGGACGGGCGCTTGGCTCAGACGGAGTTCCATCAGTCAATTCATGCTCTCCAGCCCATCTCAACCCCGTCGCGCGACTGTCCGATAATACCTCGACGCGCTCCAATACTGCAGCTATCATGCTGCCGGGTCGAATTGCAGGCGCGACGTTTCACAAGTGTGGCTGCCCGGAGGTTGGCGAATGGACAAGGATGTTATTCTGGTTACCGGCGGAGCCGGTTTCATCGGTTCCCACCTGTGCCTTCGTCTGTTTGACGAGGGACACCATGTCGTTTGCCTGGACAACTACTTCACCGGTCGACTTGAGAACTTTGGCGATCGTTATCAGGAGCTGGTGCTCAGCGGCCGGTTCGAGTTTCTTCGCCACGACGTGATTGAGCCGATCGTCGTGGAGGTAGATAAGATTTACCATCTGGCCTGCCCGGCCAGCCCGGTCCATTACCAGTACAACCCCGTCAAGACGATCAAGACCAATGTCCTCGGCACGTACCACATGCTCGGCCTGGCCAAACGGGTTCGGGCTCGAATCCTTCAGGCCAGCACCTCGGAGGTCTACGGCGATCCGCAGGTTCATCCGCAAGCTGAGACTTATTGGGGGTACGTCAACCCGATCGGCATCCGCAGTTGTTACGACGAGGGCAAACGCGTAGCCGAGACCCTGATGATGGACTACCACCGCCAGAACAAGGTCGACATCCGCATCGCCCGCATCTTCAACACCTATGGGCCCAACATGGCCGTGGACGACGGGCGGGTGATGAGTAACTTCATTTGTCAGGCCCTGCGCGGCGAACCGATAACCGTTTACGGCAGCGGCAAGCAGACCCGGAGCTTCTGTTATGTGTCGGATCTGGTAGATGGGCTCTGCCGCCTGATGGAAAGCGAGCACATCGGTCCGATCAACCTGGGCAACGACTCCGAGATCACCTTGCTCGAACTGGTCGAGGCGATCGAAAAGGCGATGGGGCGGTCCTTGCGGGTCGAGTACAGGCCTCTCCCGCAGGATGATCCCTGCCGTCGTCGCCCGGACCTGACCAAGGCGAGGACGTTGCTCGGCTATGAGCCGAAAGTACCGTTGGAAGAGGGCATCCGAAGGACGATCGAGTACTTCAGGAGGACCGTAGGCTGCTAGACCTTTAGTCTCTTCCGTTGCAGCCGGTGCGCATTCTGCGCGCATGTTTCTGGATCGCAGAACGTTTGGGTTGCGGCCCGCAGCCAAAACGCACACCAGTCACGACGAAAGAGACCAATGGACCTAACAGACTAATAGACTAACAGACCAAGAGACTAAACGACTTCTCTTCGAGGCTGCACGTAATGGACCAATCGGTGAAGAATGCTGTTGATTCGTGGATCAACGATCCGGCCATTGCCGAGGCCGATCGCAAGGAAATTCGCGACCTGTTGGCCGTGAACAACGAAAGGGAGTTAACCGACCGCTTCTATCGCGGTCTCGAGTTCGGCACCGGCGGCATGCGCGGCGTGATCGGCGCGGGTCTCAACCGGATGAACATATACACGGTCGGTGCCGCGGCTCAAGGATTGGCGAACTACGTTCGGAGCCAGGGCGACGCCGCCCGCAAAGCCGGTGTGGTCGTCGCCTATGATTGCCGCCGCATGAGCGACATCTTTGCCGAGCGGGTGGCCTGCGTGATGGCCGCTAACGACATCCCGGCGTATCTGTTCGATCGACTTCGACCGACGCCCGAGCTGTCCTTTGCAGTCCGTCACCTCGGGTGCACGGCCGGCGTGGTCATCACCGCCAGCCACAATCCACCGCAGTACAACGGATTCAAAGCCTACTGGTCCGACGGCGTCTCAGTGGTTCCGCCGCACGACAAGAACATCATGGCCGAGGTGGCCAGAGTCGGCGGCTTTGGAAACGTGAAGGTCATGTCCCCGGCCGAGGCGAAGGCCAAGGGACTTCTCAAGATCATCGGCAGGGAAATTGACGAGGCGTTCCTGCAGGCGGTACAGACGTCGTGCCTGAATCCCCAGGTCTGTCGCCGGCAGGGCGAAGGGCTCAAGATCGTCTTTACCGGTCTGCACGGTACCGGCAGCGTGCTGACACCCGAGGCCCTGCGTCGCCGCGGCTTCAAACAGGTGATCGAAGTTCCCGAACAAGCCGCACCCGACGGCGGTTTTCCTACCGTCAAGTCACCCAACCCCGAGGAGGGGGCGGCCCTGGACATGGCCGTGGCTCTGGCGAAAAAGGTGGGGGCCGACCTTGTGATCGGCACCGATCCCGACGCTGATCGCGTGGGCATTGCCGTTCGCGCTCCCTCGGGCGGATTCGAGCTGTTCACCGGCAACCAGACGGCTGCTTTGCTGACCTACTACATCTGCGACGAGCTGACCAAGGCCGGCCGGTTCCCGAAGAACGCCGTTCTGGTAACCACCATCGTTTCCGGCGACATGATGAAGACGATCGCCAAGGCTTACGGGGCCGAGGTCGTCGAGGTCCTCACGGGGTTCAAGTGGATCGGTGCGAAAGTCTGTCAGTTCGAGCAGGAGGGGGTTCCAGGCAAGCCCAGCAAGACGTACATCTTTGGTGCCGAAGAGAGTTACGGTTACATGCCGTGCACCTATACGCGAGACAAGGATGGGGTCACCAGCGCCTGCTGCATCGCCGACCTGGCGGCCGTCACTGCCGCTCGCGGCAAGAATCTCTACGACCTGTTGCAGGAACTCTACCAGCGGTTCGGTTATTTCCAGGAGGGGGCCAAAAGCTTGGAGTTGCCCGGGGCCGACGGTGCCGCACGTATTAGCGACATGATGCAGCGATTGCGCACGCAACCGCCCGCGTCGATCGGCGGGATCCCGGTGGTCACCATCGCGGACCTGACCACGGGAGAAATCCGCGACGCCCGCACCGGCAAGCCCGTCGGTCGCTATGACCTGCCCGCCGCCGACGTGGTCTTCTTCACCCTCGAAGACGGCACCAAGGTGGTTGTCCGCCCCAGCGGTACCGAGCCGAAGATCAAGTTTTATGTTCTGACCCGCAGCCCCGGTGACGACCTGCCCAAGGCCCGTGCCGACGCGACGGCCCGAATCAAGGCCATCATCGACGACATCACCAACCAGGCATGAGTAGATCCATCCTGATGGGCAGGTGCAGGCAGTCAGCTCCTACTAGCCGTCAGCAGGTTGTGATTGCGAGTGCGGGACGGTAATGGTTTCGCGGTAGATGGCGTGTCGGTCGTCGGCAAGCGTGACCCAGGCCTCTATGTGATGCGTACCAGGGGTTCGGAGGATGGCGCGGGCCTCGGGCGTGCTGGAGGCGATGGGCCGTCCGTCGGCCAGCCAGAGGATGCCGGCCTCCGGTAGCAGATCAGGCGGAAGCTCGATTCGCATGTCGACCCACATGGGGGTCGATCCAGTGCTCAGGCCCCGAATCTCGATTCGGCCGGGGATCGGCTCGGGTCCCTGATCGGGCACAGGCACAGGAATCTGGGGCTCGGCCGAATACGGTTGCAGTCTTGGGCGTCGCGGCGTCGGGGGGGGCGGCTGGTTGACGACCGGCCGGGCGGATCTTGTGGGCGCTTCGATCGGCGCAACTGTGGCCGGCTCCCGACCTTGAGCCTCAGAGCCGGTGTCCTGCGGTCGCTCTGAGCCGGGACTCGCACGGCCCACGTCGGTGGGGAACAGCGGGGCGGGTGAAAGCGGAGCCGGGCGGGGTGCCCCGGCCGGACGGGCCGGTTCGCCTGTGGTGACGTCGCTCATGACCAGACTGGCCAGGTCCGGAGGCGTCTTCGGCGAGGCACCGATGATCCGGGAAAAGAACACGCTGGCCAGTTGCGGCCTTCGTTCGTGGCCCAGCCCCGAGACTTGGCGGGCGTCCACGTCGAATCGATAGCGGCGATACCAGCTTACCGCCCGCTGGCTCTCGTCGCGGCAAAGCTTGAAGTCGTTCTGGCCGAAAAAGATGGCGATCTTGGCCGAGCGGTATTTCGGTAGCTGGGTGTAGTCGATCATTTCCTCGTTGAAGTTGGCGCCCATCGCGGCCAAGGCAGTGAACCGCTCAGGGTGACGGTTCATCATGTAGTGGGCAAGGTAGCCGCCGGACGAAAAGCAGGTGAGAAGCACTCGCGTGGGGTCGGCATTCGTCCGCCGGCAGACTTCGTCCATCACCGCGAGGATGGCCTTTTCATCGGTCTGCACGTACCACTTGGTTGGATCACGGAGGGGCAGGGGCATGACCAACTGATCGCAGGTCCGCAGCTCGGGTGCCACGACGATCAGACCATAGCGATCGGCCTCCTCCTGCCATGATCGGATCTGAGGCCGGGCATCGTCGTAGGGCCGCAGCCCGTGGAGCGTGACGACCAGTGGCCACGGCTTGTTGCCGGGACGCTGCCCGTTGTTCTTGACGTAGTCTTCGGGGAGGTACAGCCAGTAGCCGGTCTTAGTCTCAGGCTCGACGAGGCGGGTACACTGGCCCAACCCGGGGCGCTGCGGCACGGGGCAGCCGCACTGGGTGGCGAGAATCGTGGCCAGGCCCAGGAGGGCGACCGTGCCAGTGCAGCGGCCGGCCGGTCCGAACCGGCGGTCCCCCGGCAACCCAGGCTCTCCAAAGGTCCGACTCGACTCCGTTCTCATCATGACGTTCTCACACCGTCTCATGGGTCGTTTGAGCATCCTGACTTATTCCATCATAGTCAGTTTATCGGCCGAAAAGGGGGCGATCGACAACTCCTGAGGGACGGGCATGGCCGACCCCGGTTTACTGCCGATGCTGGCGGCGGGAAAGCCCCTCGACCCTGGCCAAGCCGCCCGTGGCGCCTGGCACCCTCTGTTGAACCGATTGTCCCCACCTCAAATGAGGTCCGAGGCGGTGCTCCTCGGTTCCGTTACCTGTCGTCCCCATGTGCCTCAGCCCACCCCGTCCCCGTGACGTCACAGCTCGAACGCCATTCTCTCCCTGTAGGTCCTGGCGAAAAGCCCGAGAATCCGCCCGATCATGTAGGCGAAATAGAAGCCCATACCGATGAGTACCGCCCAGCCGGCGATTCCGCCCAGAAGGTTCTTGTAGCCGACCTCGATACCCTGCGCTGCGGCCTGTTTCATTGCCGGACCGGCCCAGCTCATGATCGCATACAAGATCCCGACGTAGAACCCGACATAGAGGATCACGATCAGGAACATGAAAATGTAGTGCCCGATCACGCGGAGGATCGAGAGGCCGACTTTTGCCGGATTCAGGCCGTCGAGAGGTTCCGTGCTTGCCAGACCAATGATGTTCATCGGGATGCTGAAAGTCATGATGGCCAGGACCGCAAGGCTGAGCGGTTTGCCCAGCACGGAGAAATCGGCGAGGCTTGTCGGCACGCCGCCGTAGGCCGTCACCAGAACCAGGATGACCACAAGATAGAAGCCGATCAGGGCGACGTACCCGCCCAGAGCGGCACCAAGCTTGGTGATGTTCCAGGTAAGCGGGGGTGGGTGTTCGTTGCCGCCGACGGTGCTCCGGATCGTGTCGATGAGGCAATAGTAGGCCACCGAGCCGAAGTAGGCGCCTTCGAGCGCGAACATGATGGTCAGGAACATGCCGACCCAGGCGAGGCTCCCCTCTTCCTGTTTGACGGCGGTGTTGAGCGCCGAGACCTGGAGGATGCCGACCAGCCCGAAAAGGGGGACCATGATGATTGCCAGAGCGATGGCCATGGCCGTCAGGATGTACGCAATGGCCGGAATGGGATAGAGTGCTGCGCCCGTGAAGCCGCCGTAAAAGCTTACCCTTGCGACAACGCCTTCGAAGGCAACCTTGTATCCGACGAACTCGCCATCGTTTTTCTCGACGGGCGGGATGCCCGCTCCGCAATGGCGGCACAGGACTTCGCTGTAGGGATCAGGCGCTCGCGTCTTGCGGCCGCATTGGGGACAAGCCCGGACGGTCGGATCGGCGGGATCGGGCCTTGCCTTGGCGCGAGCGGCAGCTGCGGCCGCGGCCTGGGCTTCCTTGAGCGTCATGGGCTTGCCCCTGCGCTCAACAACCAGAGCCTGTCCGGCGGCCTCAATGGCACCCAATGAACCCAGGTCGAAGTCCGGTTCGTCCTCTCCCTTGGAGAGAGTTACCGGATTCTTGCATTGGGGGCATTTGACCTTACGGCCTGACCATTCGTCGGGGGCACGGATGGTCTTCTGACAGTTCGGGCATTTGACCTTCATGGTAGATCCATGCGTCCGTGCAGAATCACCGTATTATGCGCCTTGCCAGTCTGCGGTCAAGCTTGACAACGGGTCCCTCGCGCGGACGGGCCCATGTAAGTTTAGGCGGCTCTTTCAGAACCCCGAGCGCAAGCGAGGGGCCAAGCCGCAGAGCGGCCAATACCACATGGGGGCCGCTCCCTCACGGTCGCGGTTCTGAAAAAGCCGTAGCCTATCCCCGCCTGAACTGTCACGGGCTCCGCGACGCCTTCACTCGGAGGTGCCCGACGCTATTGACGCTGGCGCGTGGCTAAGGTATCTTCATCGTATTGGCCTCTGGGCCGAAGGGAAGAACTGCCGCCGCACCCTTTGGGGCGTCTCCGGCGTCGGGAGAATGGGCCCCCGCTTCGCAGCAGGGGGCTCAGGCCTCGCGTGCGGTCAGCCTGTAGCTGCGCCCGATCTGTCCGTAAGATCTTTCGTGGCAGCGTGTTGTGTTTTTGGGTCGGACCCGCGAACCGGGCCGAGCGGATACCCGGTGGTGTAATCGGTAACACACCAGGTTTTGGTCCTGGCATTCCTGGTTCGAGTCCAGGCCGGGTAGTCAGTGAACTGGCGGCCTTGTCTCGGACAAGCAGGGAGTGTCTCGTCGAACGCGGACGAGAGACCCGGGTGGGGCGCCTTGAGAGATACCGTCATGAGCAGACCGACTGCGGCAATCATCTTGGCGGCGGGTCGATCGACCCGAATGGTGACGGACCTTCCGAAGGTGCTTCACGAGGTTTGCGGGCGCCCCATGCTGGCGTACGTGGTCGATGCCTGCCGGGCCGCGGGGATCGAGCGGATCATCTGTGTGGTGGGTTACCAGAAAGAGGCGGTGATCCAGGCTTTCAGGGATGATCGGCAGATCATCTGGGTCGAGCAGACCGAGCAGAAGGGAACCGGTCATGCGGCGATGGTGTGCCGGGACGCCTTGGCCGATTTCGACGGCAACCTGGTGGTTATCGCGGGGGACATGCCGCTGGTTCGCAGTCAGACGCTGGCTCTGCTGATCCAGCGTCACGAGAAAGAGCGATCGGCGGTGACCCTCGCGACGGCCGTGCTCGATAACCCCACGGGTTACGGCCGGATCATCCGGGATGAATATGGGAACCTCGAAGGCATCGTCGAAGAAGGGGATTGCACGCCTGAGCAGCGTAAAATCAGGGAAGTCAATCCAAGTTACTACTGCTTCGACAAGAAGCTGCTTTTCACGGCTCTGGATCAGGTCCGTCCGGACAATGTCAAGGGCGAGTATTACATCACCGACGCGCTGGAGATCCTGATCAAAGCCGGCCATCGGGCCGTGGCGGTGACGGCGGTCCCGGCCGAAGATGCCATGGGCATCAACAGCCGTCACAACCTGGCTGAAGTCGGCCGCATCATGCAGGATCGCATTCAGCGCAACCTGATGAACAGTGGCGTCACCATCGTCGACCCCCGCACGACCTGGATCGATGTTCGGGCGGAGATCGGGCAGGACACGGTCATTTATCCGTTCACCTACATCAACGGGCGGGTCAAGATCGGCAGACACTGCGTGATCGGCCCGTTTGCGTATCTGCGGGACGGGACGGTGCTGAAGGATGACGTCGTGGCCGGTGTGTTCATTGAGCTGAAGAACTCGCTTTTGGACGAGGGCACGCGAGCCAGACACCTGAGTTATATCGGTGATGCCGAGATCGGGAAACGCGTCAACGTGGGCGCGGGCACGATTTTTGCCAACTTCGACGGCAAGGAGATTCACCGCAGCTACGTAGGCAGCGAGACGTATATCGGGAACGGCTCGATCCTGGTCGCTCCGCTGGCCATTGAGGCAGGGCGGCAGATTCCGCACGGTTCGGTGGTCCGGGGCCCCGAAAGTTCAAGTCGTGATGGTGGACAATGACCTACGACACGCAGCCTGATTTCGTGGATTGCGTTGGAGACGCCGGACTCCGCGTCTTCGGGGGGACGGCTAATCCGCTATTGGCCCAGGAGATTGCCGACGCGCTCGACGTGAAGCTCGGCCAGGCGAAGGTGGACCGCTTCCCCGACGGCGAGACGATCATCAAGCTCGAGGACGATGTTCGGGGACGTGACTGTTTCCTGGTCCAGTCGACCTGCCCGCCGGTCAACGAGAACCTGATGGAGCTGCTGATCTTCATCGACTGTCTGCGGAGGGCCTCCGCGAGGCGCATCACGGCGGTGATCCCGTATTTCGGCTACGCCCGGCAAGACCGCAAGGCCGAGGGAAGAACGCCCATCACCGCCAAGCTGGTGGCCAATCTGATCAGCCAGGCGGGCGCCCACCGCGTACTGGCGCTCGATCTGCACACCGATCAGTTGCAGGGCTTCTTCGACCTGCCGGTGGACCATCTTTCAGCAATGCCGGTCATCGCTGATCACGTTGCGGGCCTGAAGCTGAAGGATTGCACGGTGGTCTCCCCGGACGTCGGCAACGTCAAACAGGCGACTGCCTACGCGACCAGGTTGGGGATGGAACTGGCGGTGATCGACAAGCGGCGACTGGGGGGCGATTCGACAGTGGCGGCCCGCGTCATCGGCGACGTTCGGGGCAAGATGGTTCTGCTGTTTGACGACATGATCACCACCGCGGGAACGGCCGTTGAGGCGATTCGCATTCTGCGCGAGAACGGGGCCAAGCGGTTCCTCCTGGCGGCGACGCATCCGGTTTTCGCCGGTTCGGCGCCCAGCCGGATCAAGGCTGCGGCCGTCGATCAGGTCGTGGTAACGAACACGATTCCGGTCCGTGAGGAGCTGAGAAAAGATTTGCCGCAACTCACGGTGCTCTCAGTGGCCCCGATGCTGGCGGAGGCGATACGCCGGATTCACCTGAATATGTCGGTGAGCGCCCTCTTTGGACCGAAGCGATGAGAAACCGATCGAGCGGCTCGACCCGATAGGGCGTCAGGCGGCGAGCCGCGGAGCAATGGAAAACGGACCAGCGGTCTTCGAGCGGCTGGCATGAAAGAGTGAGGCGACGATGGAGATAGCACAACTGAAAGCTGAGACAAGGCAAGGCGTCGGGTCGGCGGTGGCCCGTCGTCTTCGAAAGGCGGGAAAGCTTCCGGCCGTCCTGTATGGGCACGGACAGCGACCGGAGAACCTGGTCGTGTCAGCTCACGATGTTCAGAATCTGCTGGAGCACAAGACCCACGTACTTGAGCTGCTCGTCGGAAGCGGCAAGCAGCAGGTTCTGATCAAGGACGTGCAGTTTGACCACCTCGGACTGAAACCCATTCATGTGGATTTTGCCCGCGTGAGTATGACCGAGCGCGTGGAGGTGTCCGTGCCTTTGGATTACCGCGGCACGCCCGTGGGCGTGACCGAGGGCGGGACGTTCGACGCCGCGATCGTCGACATCGAGATCGAATGCCTGGTCACCGAGATCCCCGAATCCATCCGCGTGAACGTGGCCGACCTCAAGATCGGCGATTTCTTGCACGTGAAGGATCTTGTCTTACCCGAGGGGGTCAAGCCCGTCACGCCGGGCGAAACCATCATCTGTTCGGTGAGGGCCAAGGCCGCAGAGGAAGAGGTCGTTGCCGCGGCGGAGGCGGAGGAAGGTCCGGCTGAGCCGGAAATCATCGGTCGCAAGGAAAAGGCGCCTGAGCAAGAGGAGGAATCGGAGTCGAAGTGATTGCGTGATGAGCAGACGCTTCACGGGCTGTGATGATGAAACTCATCGTGGGCCTGGGCAACCCGGGCGGGAAATACGAGCATACCCGGCACAACGTCGGGTTTCGGACGGTCGACGAGCTGTCCCGCCGCTGGCAAATCGAGGTGACCCGCGGTCGTTTCAGCGGCCTGTGCGGCAGCGGTTCGATCCGGGACCACAAGGTGCTTCTGCTCAAGCCGATGACCTACATGAATCTCAGCGGGCGCTCGGTGCGGGAGGCCCTGACGTTTCACAAGCTGTCACGGGGCGACCTGCTGGTGGTGCTGGACGACATGGCTCTCCCGTTGGGTCGGCTTCGGCTCAGGCCCGGGGGCTCGGCGGGGGGACACAACGGGTTGATCAGCGTGATCGAGCAGGCGGGCGGCGAGGATTTCGCCCGACTGAGGATCGGTATCGAATCCGTGGAAGGCAGCCGGATGGTGAACCATGTGCTCGGCGAGTTCACGGCGGTGGAACAACCGCGGGTCGAGCAGGCCATTGCCCGGGCGGCCGACGCGGTGGAGTGTTGGCTCACTGAAGGTATTGACAGTGCGATGAACAGATTCAATCGTCCCGAGGAGTGAAACGGCGGGCAGCGGGCCGCGCCGGCGGGACCGTGGGAGGTGCAGGACCTTGTTGCGAAAATACGAAGGAATGTTCCTGTTTGACCCGGTCGTCATGTCTGACTGGGAGGCCATTCAGGGCGAGATCAACCGCATGTTCGACCGGGCCGGGGCTCGGGTGATTGCCTGCGCGAAGTGGGACGAGCGTCGCCTGGCTTACGAGATCCGCGGGCGAAAACGGGGTATCTATGTCCTGACGTACTTTGAGGCGGATTCGTCGAGGATCGCGGATATCGAGCGCGATGTGCAGCTTTCGGAGGCCGCGCTGCGATGCCTCATTGTGCGGGTTGATCACATGACCGAAGACGAGATGAAGGAGGCCGCCGCCAAGCCGGCGAGTCATGCGGCCCCTGATGACGACCGCAGCGATCGGTCCGGCGAGGGGCGCCGTTCGCGGCGTCGCGAGTCGGAGGTCACGGTGCCGGACGTGACGGAGGAGACGCCTGCCGAAACGGAGGAATGAGTCATGGCCAGCTTCAATCGGGTGATCCTCGCGGGTAACCTGACGCGCGATCCGCAGCTTTCCTACACGCCGAACAATACGGCGGTGTGTGAGTTCGGCTTGGCGGTCAATCGCCGGTGGCGGGACCGGGATGGCAACCAGAAAGACGAGGTCTGCTTCGTCGATGTGACTTCATACGGTCGCCAGGCAGAGACCATCAACCAGTACATGAAGAAGGGCAGCGGGATACTGATTGAAGGCCGGTTGCGCTTTCGGCAATGGACCAGCAAGGAAGGACAGAGTCGGAACAAGCTCGATGTAGTGGTAGAGAATTTCACTTTCCTCGGCAGCGGTGCTGGAGCCGCAGGCCGGCCTGCGGACAGACCGGCAGCCAGTGTGGTGGAAGAGGGGCCGCCGCCGGACGATTTCGGCCCGCCGGTGGAAAACCCGGACATCCCGTTCTGACGCTCCACGCGGCGGGGCGAGGCGGTCTGCTGAACCCGGGGCAAGCCCGCCCATCCGACCGTGATTGACGGTCGGTCGTGGGGCGGGAAAGGCTTGTGAGTGTTTGGCGCAGGCATGCGCAAGTGATGAATCAACAGGGGGCTGAGGACGCGAGCGCGTTCTGCTGACAAGCGGTGCAGAATCAGAGACTGATTGCCCATACGCAGCGGTGCAATCCCGGCCCTGTTGGGGTAGAATGAATGGACACGCGTGAGGTGACCGGATGAAACTGTTGTTGCGACGCGATATTCCGAAAGTGGGCTTGGCCGGCGAGGTGATCGAGGTCAGTGAGGGCTATGCCCGGAACTACCTGATTCCGAACCACTTGGGCGTTGAGCCGACCAAGGCCAACATGAAACGGATCGAAGAAGACAAGCGCCTGGCCGAGGAGGAACGCCGTCGGCGCCGCGCGGCGCTGGAGGAAATGGCCGGACGTATGACCAATGTTGAGGTGACCATCTCAGCCGCCTGCAACAAGGAGGGCCATCTCTACGGTTCGGTGGGGCCTCGTGAGATTGCCGCGGCCTTGCGCGATGAGGGCCACGACGTGGACGCCAAGCAGGTCCAGTTGCGGGAACCGATTCGCCAGTTGGACAGCGTGGTCGTCCCCGTGCTTCTCGCCGACGACCTCCAGGTTGACGTCAAGGTTTGGGTCGTTCGCGAGACGGGCAGCATTGTCGAGGAGGACGAAGAAGAGGAACGTCGCAGGCCAGAGAAGCCGGGCAGGGAGGCGCACCCATATGACCGCGGAACCGGCGTCGACGCTCTCGACCTCAACCTCTGATGTCCGGCCGGCGCCCGGTTTGCCCGTTCGGGTGCCGCCCCAGGATATTGAGGCGGAGAGGGGGCTTCTCGGTTCGATGTTGCTGAACCGCGAGGCGATCGGGGATGTTCTGCCGATCATCGGGCAGAACTCCGAACGATTCTACCGTCCCGACCACCGCAAGCTCTTCAACGTATTGATCGAGATGTACGACCGGGGCGACCCGATCGACCTGGTGACCGTTCGCAACGAGCTTGAGCGGCGGGGGTTGCTCAAGGAGGTCGGCGACGTCGACTACCTCGTCCAGTTGGCCGAATCGGTGCCGTCGCACCTGCACGCCGAGCATTACGCCCGCCTGGTGGTCGACAAGGCCATGCTGCGCGACTTGATCGGCGCGGCGGGGCAGGTGATCGAGGAGGCTCACAACCACCGCCAGGAGGCGAAGGAGATCCTCGATCGCGCCGAGCAGCTCCTCTTTCACGTGACCGACCAGCGGGTCAGCGAGCAGGCCGAGCCTATTCGTCGATTGCTGGAGGAGACTTTCCACCAGATCGAGGCCCGCGAAGGGCACTACATCACCGGCCTTCCGACCGGCTTCATCGAGCTGGATGACATGCTCAGCGGCTTGCAGAAGGGTGAGATGATCATCGTTGCGGCTCGCCCAAGCATGGGCAAGACGGCCTTCGGGCTGAACGTCGCCGAATACGTCGCAACCCGCGAGCGAAAGCCGGTGGTATTCTTCTCGATGGAAATGAGCAGGCAGGCGGTCGCCCAGCGTCTGTTGTGCGCGCGGGCCCGCGTCGATTCGCATAGGTTGCGGCGAGGCATGCTTTCCAGCGACGACCTGCAGCGGCTGACCGAAGCCTGCGACGGTCTGGCCGAGGCTCCGTTGCTGATCGACGACACCCCGGGCATGAGTGTGCTTGAACTGCGGGCCAAGACCCGGCGACTGGTCAAGCGTTTTGCCGTCGAGGCGGTATTCGTGGACTATCTCCAACTTATGCGGGCTCCAAACCGCACCGAGAGCCGCCAGCAGGAGGTTTCCGAGATCAGCCGCGGCCTGAAAGCCCTCGCCCGCGAGCTGAACATTCCGGTCGTGGTCATGGCCCAGCTCAACCGCAATCCCGAGCAGCGCACCGGCAATCGCCCGCGAATGAGCGACCTGCGCGAGTCCGGGGCCATCGAGCAGGACGCCGATGTCATTATGCTTCTGCACCGCGAGGAGTATTACCAGAAAGAAAACCCCAACCCTGAGATTCAGGGGCTGGCCGAGGTTATCGTCGACAAACAGCGAAACGGCCCGACCGGCATCGTCAAGCTGTTCTTCAACCAGCGTCTGACGCGTTTCGACAACCTCGCCGCGGGCCAGGAGCCGTCCTACGTCGCCACCGCCGGTTACGATTCCTTTGCCGAGTATCAGTCGGAGACTTCGCCTCCGGATTACGACGAGCACGTCGGACGTTCATTGCCCGCGGCCGATGAAGAATCCGCACCGTTCTGAGTTCTGCTGACGACTGATCCGAAAGCTGGCGGATGGTTCGCCCTGGAGAACGATCTGATCCGGAATCTCAAATTGCAGATTTCAAATCACAGATGCGGCTGGTCCGCGGGCGCGGACTTTACCCAAGGTGGCGTGCAGAGCACGCTGCCTACGCGATACCTCTCACCCTATCCCGCACCGCCAGCAGATCCTTCATCACATTGTGCAGCGATTCACGGTAGCCGGTCGTGCCGAAGGCGTCGTGGAGCTGGCGATACAGCTTGAAGAGCTGGTTGTAGACTTCGTGGCGTTTGGCGTCGGGCTTGTAGAGCTTGGGCTTGAGGCCGCACATCCTGGCCTGGGCGGCTTCGACGGAGTCGTATCCGCCGGTCGCCGAGCCGGCCACCACAGCCCCGAAGATGGCCGCGCCCAGAGCACAGGTCTGGGCCGAGCGGCTGATCTTCATCGGCCGCCCGGTGACGTCGGCGTAGATTTGCATGACCAGCGGGCTCTTTTCGGCGATGCCGCCGCAGTTGATGACCTCCTCGACCTTAACGCCGTACTCTTCGAGCCGCTCCATGATCATGCGAGCGCCCATCGCGCTGCCCTCGATGAGAGCGCGGTAAACTTCGGCCCGCGTCGTGTGAAGCGTCTGGCCGACGAGCAGGCCCGTCAGCCGCGGGTCGACCAGAATGGTGCGATTGCCGTTGTTCCAGTCCAGGGCCAGCAACCCGCTTTCGCCGGGCTTGAGCTTGGACGCCTCCTGGGCGAGCCTGGCGTGTGCCTTTTCGCCGGCGTCGAAGTAGTTGACGAACCAGTTGAA
>DAOOIV010000114.1:9992-15515 GCA_035384605.1 Phycisphaerae bacterium | reverse complement strand
GGTCCAACAACCCGAAAAAAATCTAGAATCGCCCTTTGGTGTTCAACTTGGGCTAATCGACCAACAGACCAACAGGCCAACAACCGCCTCATTTGAGCCCCAGCTCAACCAATCGCGCGTGGTCGCCCAGGTAGAAGCCTGCGTCGAGCAGCTTCTTCTGGAGCTGCTTGACGTCCAGCCTGCGAGGCGGGACGCCGCTCTTGGCGCACATGGCGGCCGCAGTCCCGGCCGCCTGCCCCATGTACATCAGGGCTTCCCGTATGCGCAGCAGCGTGTCGGGCGAGCCCGAGGCGCTGCGGCCGACGGCCATCAGGCCATCCAGTCTCTTCGGAATCATGACACGATAGGGCACATCGGTCCATTTGCATTCACCCTGCGCACAGTTGTGGCGAAGCGCGTGTGCCTCTCCGTAGACGTAGATGACGTCATCGAATCGCTTCCCCTCGATGCAATCCTGCATGGTGAGAGTGTACTCGCCTTCGATGCATGGTCCGCCGCGGGAGCCAAAGTAAGGCGCGACGGCAAGCAGGTAGAGGTTTTCGCAGCCGGGAATCTTGTCCCGGCACCGCAGTATGAACTCGAAGATGCGCCGCCGTACCTCTGATTCCAGAAGCGAGATATGCCGGGCGTCTCCCATGTTGACCTTGGGATGCGGCCTGACGAGCTCGGCTTTCACAAATCCCAGGCTGCCGGTGATGGCGGGATTGTACTGAAGCACGAGCTCCAACTGGGCCAGATCCCCGATATCGACCTTCAGATTGCGCGATTCCGCGTTGGGTGGCGTGTTGAACTTCTGGGGATCGATGCCCGCGACGATGGCGCGCGTGCCCATGCCCGTGGGGGCGTGCCCGTCGAACTCATGGCCGCTTGCCTGCGGGTAGAGCACCGGTAGACCCGCTCGGCGGGCCAGATCCGCGTCGCCGGTTGCGTCGACGACGACCTTCGCTCGCACGGCCTGACGGCCGGACTTGGTCTCCACGAACAGGCCGCGGACTCTGTTGCCCTCGATGATGGGGTCGGCCACATAGGCCGACAGGATCAGCTTGACGCCCGCCTCCTTGAGCATGCAGAAGGAGACGTACTCAGCCATATTCGAGTCGCCGACGGATTGTGGATGCGGCTTCAGGGCGGAGAACCGCTCGGCAAATTCCTTAACCAAACCGGCGATCTCGCCCTTGATCGGATCGTCGGGCGCGCCCTGCTTGATGTTGCGGCTGCGGTCGACGAATTCGTTGGCCGGCGAGTACAGACCCGGCCCGATGTTTCCTCCGACGCTGCCAAAGCGGTCGATCAGGACGGTGCTGGCCCCCTCCCGAGCGGCGGCCAAGGCCGCAAAGACGCCCGAAACACCTGCCCCGGCGACTGCCACGTCGACGTCATAGGCTACGGGAACCTGCTTGGCGGGCTCCAATACGAACCCGAGCGGCACCGCAGCCCTGCCCGGACCGTGCTCGTCTGTGGCTTGGGTCGCAGGGACATTCGGCAGAAGTGAAGAAACCGACGCAATGGCTAACAGGGCCCCGAACATAGTTGTGCTCCAATACGAACGGAGAACCGGACCGCAGGCCACGACCGAACCGCAAGCCGCATGCGCCTGCACTCATTTTGCCATCCTGTCATCGATGTTCCCGATCGTCAACAAACGGTCCAGGGCGCCTTCTTGAGCGAGGAAGAAAGGCCGCTGTTTTCGTCGGTCGTTTCTGATCGCGGGTTCGGCACCGCCGTCGTGAGGGACTGGACGCTGCTCCACCTTCTGTAGCTCATCCCGCGATGCCTCAGGGCACGTTCAGAACCAGCCGCTGGCCAGATGGCCGTTAGTCCATTGCCCCGCAACTGTTTATGATCGCAGCTCGACGCTGTGGCAATCGTTGATGGGTCGACCTACGATGGATCAGACAAGTACCAGATAAAGGGGAGTGCAGACATGGACCGATGGGAAATCAAAGTCCTGTACGATGGCGAGTGCCCGCTGTGTCGCCGAGAAGCCGACCTGCTCCGCTGGCTTGACGGCGGGCGCGGCAAGGTGTTGCTGGAGGACATCACCAGCCCGGAGTTTGACGCCGGCCGTTACGGAGTAACGACGGATCAACTGATGGGCCAGATTCATGGCGTGCTGAGCACCGGGCGGCTGGTCAAGGGCATGCAGGTTTTCAGACGAGCCTACGACGCCGTGGGGTGGGGCTGGCTGCTGGCTCCGACGAACTGGCCGATCCTTCGCCGCTGCTTCGACGCCGGATACGAGTGGTTTGCCAGGCATCGGCTGCGGCTGACGGGGCGATTGGGCCATTGTCGCACGGGTCGGTGCGGACCGCCGCGCGAGGCCGCGTGACAGCTCGCGCAGCAACATGGCCTTTCCGTCATCTGGGATCTTGGACACGGCATCAATCGCGGGTATATTCCATCTGAGCTGAGGGGCAGAGGCTTGCGCGTCCCGGCATCAGAGGGGGCATTCGATGTTTCGGGGCTTGTTGCTGCACCTTGGCGCGACCGTTCGTAGCCATCTGTATGAAGGGCGTTTCTTGCTCGCCGGACAGCAAGTGCCGGACTCGCTGCCGCACAGTGTCTTGAGAGATCGATGAGTCAGGATCCGGAATCGACCGCAGAGCTTCTTCGCGAGATCGCCGTTCTCAAGAGCCGCATCGACGAGATGGAGCGGCAGCTTGCGGAGCACCAGGAGGCCTGGCAGGCGATTCGGGACAACCAGGAGTCGCTGGAAATCCTGCTCAACGCAATTCCTGAGGCGGTCCTTCTGATTGATCCCGAGGGTATGATCCTCGAAGCCAATTGCGAGGCGGCCCGGAGATTCGGCCTGACACGGGAACAGATTCTCGGTCGGTGTGCGTTTGACCTGATTCCGCCGGAGGTGGCCGAGAAGCGTCGCCGTCAGGCTCGCAGCGTCATCGAGACGGGAGAACCGAGGCGATTTCTCGACCGACGGGACGGCCGGATCATCGACAACATCATGTCTCCGGTGTTCGGTGCGGACGGCCGTGTCGCCCGGCTGGCCGTGTTGGGAATCGACGTGACCAATCGGCAGACCGCCGAGGAAGCCCTCCGGCTGGCTTATGACGAACTCGAGACGCGTGTCGCTCAACGAACGGCGGATCTTGAGGAGGCGAATCGCAAGCTCCAGGAGGAGATCAATGAACGGAAACGGGCCGAGATGGCGGCCGCCGATCGGCACGCCCTTCAGGAACAGCTCCTGCAGACTCAGAAGATGGAAGCCGTCGGTCAGCTTGCCGCGGGCTTGGCTCACGATTTCAACAACCTCATCACCGTCATTCGCGGGTATGCCACGCAGGCCGCGGCCTCACTGTTGCCGGACCATGAGGCCCGCCGGGCCCTGCGATCCATCCTTGATGCCACGCAGCAGGCCGGCGGACTGACCCGTTCGCTGCAGATGTTCAGCCGCAAGATGCCGATCGAGCGACGGCCGTTGAATCTGCGATGTCTCGTCGAGGAGGCTGAGCGCTTCATCCGACCGACGTTGCCGGCGTCGATCACGCTGGAAGTCCTGAATGACGCCGCTTCGCCGCTATGGGTGATGGCCGACGCCAGCCAGGTGCACCAAGTGCTTCTGAATCTGGCGATCAACGCCCGTGACGCGATGCCCGAGGGCGGCCGACTGCGGATTTCGGTGCGCGAGATTGCACACAAGCACGGGCGGCGACAGGGAGACCGAGAGGCGCTGATTGCGTTCAGCGACACGGGCATCGGGATCGCAGAGGAGAGTCTGCGCAGAATCTTCGAGCCGTTTTTCACCACCAAGCCTCGCGAGCGGAACTCGGGGCTGGGCCTGGCGATCGTCCAGAGCATCGTCGAGGAACACGGCGGCCGGGTGCAGGTCGAATCAAAGCTTGGACAGGGGACGGTGTTCACGATCTTTCTACCGCTCACGGAGGCGGCGCCGCTTCTTGATGAGGGAGAGCCCGTTCAGCCCATGCCAAGAGGTAGTGGCGAGCTGATCCTCTTGGCCGAGAGCAATCCTCACCTGGCGGGCATCATTGCCTTGACGCTCGAATCGCTGGGGTATCGCGTGATTCTGGCGAGCGATGGTCGGCTTATCGCCGAGATCGCGCGGAAACAACGGGGGCAATTGCGGCTTGTAATCCTTGAGGCCGATCTGCCGGGGTGCAGAGGCACGGCCTGTCTGAGACGGATGCAGGAAGAGGGGGTGTTGTTTCCGGCCGTTGTCCTGGCAGGCCAGTCCGAGGCCGAGTCCATGGAATGCCCTCCCCATGCGGTTCTGCTGACCCGGCCCTTCGAGATGCCGCAGTTGGCCCGAACGGTGTACAATATGCTTGCGGCCGCTGAGACCAGGAAGGAGAGCATCGAGTGAACAAACCGATCACGGTTCTGCTGGTCGACGATCATGCGATGGTCCGGGGGATGCTCCGCGGGCTGTTGGAAAACACGGAGGACATTCGAGTGGTCGGCAGCGTCGCCAACGCCGCCGACGGCGTTACGGAGGCGATCCGCCACAAGCCCGATGTGATGCTCATGGACATCGACCTGCCCGGCCTGAGCTGCTTTGACGCCGCACAGACGATTCGCATCCGCTCGCCGGAGACGCGGGTGTTGTTTCTCAGCGCGTTCTTCCACGATCGTTACATTGAGCAGGCCCTCAACGTGCAGGCGTGGGGTTACATCACCAAGAGCGAGCCGGAGGAGTCGATCATCAAGGCCATCCGCAAGGTGTGCTCGGGCGTGGCGTATTTCTCGCCGGAGGTGCAGAGCCGGATCGTCGTCGACGCCAACGGCGCCCGCCTGGCTACGCCGATCCGCTCGCGGGCCTCGACGCTGTCCGACCGTGAACTCGAAGTCCTTCGCTATCTTGCCCGCGGCATGCAGAAGAAGGAAATCGCCCAGGTCATGTGCATCAGTGTCAATACGGTCAACCGGCACACCACCAGCCTCATGAACAAGCTCGACATCCATGACCGGGTGGAACTGGCACGCTTTGCCATACGGGAGGGGCTGGCGGAGGCGTGACGTCAGAGTCTTCAGTTCTCAGTTTTCAGTCTTCAGTCCTACAAGCCCGCTGATGCCAGAATCCCTTCTGACACCATTCCTTCGACGAATCCCTTCGTCATGCTGCCAAGGCGGCTTCAGGCTATCAAGACGGTCCCAGATGGGAATCTAAGACCAGCGTGAGTGGGAATCTGGGGCCGGCGTAATGGGAACCTGGGGTCGGCATGAATGGCCGACGGGGGCGTCGGCCCTACTTCATCCGCTGGTGCCAGAATCCTTTCTGGCACCATCCCTTCGACGAATCTCTTCGTCATGCTGCCAAGGCGGCTTCAGGCTATCAAGACGGTCCCAGATGGGAATCTAAGACCAGCGTGAGTGGGAATCTGGGGCCGGCGTAATGGGAACCTGGGGTCGGCATGAATGGCCGACGGGGGCGTCGGCCCTACTTCATCTGCTGGTGCCAGAATCCCTTCTGGCACCATTCCTTCGACGAATCCCTTCGTCATGCTGCCAAGGCGGCTTCAGGCTATCAAGACGGTCCCAGATGGGAAT
>DAOOIV010000114.1:0-9892 GCA_035384605.1 Phycisphaerae bacterium | reverse complement strand
GTGCCAGAATCCTTTCTGGCACCATCCCTTCGACGAATCTCTTCGTCATGCTGCCCAGTGCCGCCCATGTTTTCCCCCGGCCCCGAGCCCCTCCGCGAATGGCCGACGGGGGCGTCGGCCCTACTGTCGGAGTCGAAGACCATGCTACTTCACGCGAACTCGTGCATATCGCAGGTTGAGCGAATCGCTGCCCGTGCCGAACAAATCGAGTAGCTCGGAGGGCTCTGAACCGCCGCGAGGAGTGTTGGTGAAGAAACTGTGGAACGGGTGCTTGAGGGGCACGGCAACGAAAGTCGGCTTGGCTTCCGACCGGTCGATCCGGGCGACGTAATTGCCGAATGTGCCCGCCTCCGCTTCGCCGGTCATCGTGCCGGCGACCACAATGCACAGTTTTCCGTCCGGCATTACGTGAAAACGGGCGTACGACGGCGTCAGACCGGCCCTGCCCTTGGCCGGTGTCTCGGCCGGCGTGGTCTTCGCCTCGATCTTGCCGTCCCTGATGATCATGTACTCAAGATGCGCGGTCAGTGGTTTGCCGGGAAAGAACTTGTCGCGGACCAATTCGCTCTGGTACGGACGCCTCAGGTAGAGCACATGGGCCGCTCCAACCTCATCGATATGCAGGTCCAGGTTGGTGATGTGGCCGCAGGTCTCCTCCACGGTGTCGATTTCGACCGGCGCAATGAACGGCTTGCTGTTAATGTCCGGGGTGTACGTGTAGAATAGCCGCCGGAACACGTAGTCCCACTGGCTGCCGGTCTTCTCGAATTTGTACTTGCGCCATTCCTCTTTTGGCTCGACGATGTCGCCGATGGCCATGACGTGCGCCGCCCGGTCTCGTAGGGCCACCTGAGGGTAGCACGACCGGATTGGGAATTCGATTTTGCCTCGGGCATGCCATCGGCCGTCGCGGTCGCGGAACGAAACGAATTGGGCCCCGGTCTGGGCATTGATGTTAAGCAGCAGCAGTTCGCCCCTAGCCCCGTCGGCCGCGAACCCGCGATACGAGTGGTCGGTGAAGTGAGTGCCCTCGGCCCAGGCTGGTTCGTGTTCGCGAAACGGGGAGGCCGGGTTCTCGGGATCGAATTCGAGCACCAACGGCCGGCAAGGACCATACTCGGTGCCCGGCGGCTGGGTCGAAGGGTTCACGGACAGGAACACCGGGCCGTTCTGGAAGACGCCGATCGGACACGGCTCGCGCTGACGATACTCTTTCTCGCTCTGTTCCAGTTTCCATCCGGCCGACGTGCGGCACCACAACTGCCATCGCGTGTTGCACAACGGCGGCACATCCTTGCCCGTCTCGATCGCCGAGACAAACGCCTCTTCGCCTCGCCGGGCAATCGTCGTCGACCCGTAGCACCACATCGGCCCGGCGCCGTTGTTGGCCGGGGTGTACGCGGTGACTACCTCCTCGACCTCGACACGAGGTTGAAGATCGAGGTTCGCAGAGAGCGCACCAATCCATGCGCACAACAACAGACAGTTTTCCATAGTTGCCACACCTCATCATCCTGTCGCCGACAACAGCCAGTGAACTGTCAGCCACTTGACACGCCAGCGGTTCACTGGAGCGATTCACGTCAGTACCGCGAGGTTGCGAGGACTCGCACCGGCCCCATCAGCCCTGCCGGGCGGCGTTTCTTCGGGTCGTGACGATTGGCGAGCGATCCGGTGACTTCAACCACGAGAGTGTTCTCGCCGTCGCGCAGGGCATCCGTAATGCCCCACGTGAAGGGGGACCAGAAACGCACGCCCAGCTCCTGCCCGTTCAATCGGACAACCACCCAGTCTCCGACCTGGCCAAGATCGAGCTGATAGCGCTTGCCCTGATCTCGGTGCACCTGGAATGATCTTTGGTAATGCACCGGCCCGACTTCGTCCTCCATGCCGGACCACGCGGTCCAGTCACCCAATTCCTCCTGCCGCATTTCCTTTCCGCCCACGGCGATTTCCCACGATCCCTCCAGACTAATGAGATCCGCAAACCCGCCAGGTTCGCGCACAGAGGCGACTGTCGGCGGCTTTGACGTGTCAATACACAGCACGCGCGTTTCCCGTCGGGGCAGGTGCAGTGGAACCGTGATGGTCGAATCCGTCGCCACGACGACAGTCGCCGGACTGAAGACCCCTTTCCACGCATCGAACCATTCGGCTTCACCGACGCTGCGAACGGTCAGGTGCGTGTCCAGATGTGCCTCGCCTTCGTTGCCCAATAGGTAGAAATCGATTTCTCGTTTGACCAGGTGGACGTAGCGAAGGTCAGCGGCAGGAGGACTGACAATCACGTCGCGGTCTTTCAGGGAAACCAGCGGTTCGGCCGGCTCGGTGCTGATTCGGCGGACCAATCCGCCCGTCCGTTCCAAAGAAGCGGCCGCTGCGCTCACGGCCTGGGGAATGTCTTCGTCGCTGTCGATGATCAAGGTGCGATAGCGCATCCTGCCGACCTCAAGATGGCCATCACGAACCACGGCCTGTTCCGTGAATCGAGACTCCTCGACATAGTTGAAATCCACCTGGTTCTGATAGAGCCATCGGGCGGCCCGCCACGGCAAGCGGTTGTCGCAGACCGCCACCGCTACGTCGCAGACCTGCTCGGAATCAGTTAACAACCCACATAGACGAGCGGTGTAATCCGCAAACAGTTGGTAGTGGGGCCACCAGGCATTGTGGGGTCCCACATCCGGCGGTCGCTCGTGAAGCCGACTCCCCCGAACGGAATAGTAGAAAGCGTGCGGATAGAGCAGGTTCTGGCCTCGCAGGAGCACATGGTCGGCCACGAACTTCATTTCCTCCATCATGAGGTTCCATCCGTAAGCTCCGAGTATCTCGTTACTGTTGCGCCGCCTGCCATCATGGCGGGCAACACTGCTGGTACCCTTGGCGGCCGTGCTGTGCGGGCCCTCGATGGCGGAGTTGTCTCCGGGCACGACGTAACGCCATACGAGATCCTGTCCGGGGATCTGGAAATGGCGAAGGCAGTTGATCTCGTCGCTGGCTGCCGGGTGGCCTGTCAGTGCGATACCGTGCCGCTGGCACCACTGTGAGAGCGGCCGGTAATAGGTTTCCTCCAATCGCTGATCGATTATGCTGTGGTAATCTGCGCGAATCTTGCCGGTCTGCTCTCCGACGTCAAAGAACAAGGCGGGCAGTCGTGTCGTCAGGTCATAGCCGGCCTTCGCGCGGAAGTACTCCGAGAATCCCCCCGTCCACGGTTTGATGTCTTTACGGCCACCCCGCCCTGTCAGGCTTGGCTCATCGGTGAACATCGCGATGATCGTCTTGCCAAAGTGCTTGCCGACGGTTTCGTAGTAGGGTTCGTAGGCCAGTTGGAGGAAAGCCCGCATCGCGTCGGGATTCAGCAGGTCCGCTGCGGGCGGGGCATTCGGTTCTCTGTCGTCTTCCCCGTCGTGCACGCCACGAATCCACCCTTCGGTGGGCACCTGGAGGAAGGTCATCACGACCCACTGGCCTGACGGGATTTCGATCGTCTGTGCGTCAGCAGGAACGGCACGAGCTGTCTCGAGCCGGTACGATTCCCCCTCGCCAGGCCGAATCAGAACTCGGGCAACCAGTCGTCCTTTGGTGGCAACGGCAGGCTCGATCGTCGTCGGCCCATCCACGCGCTGGGCCTCGACTGCCAGACCTTGGGCAGCGAACGATGGATTGCGTTGGACGACCTGTCCGTGGGCGGAGCCCGACGGGTACATGCCCTCGTCATACAGACACACCCGCATGCCTGTTCGCGCGGCCTCCTCCACTGCAAACCGCACATGCCCCAGCCAGCGGGGGCCCATGTACTCAAGGTCCTTCGGTAGTCCCATTCTCGCATGGATGACAAAGCCATGAACGCCCTTCTCCCGAAAGGCAGCCATCTGCCGGCGAATCTCGTCGTCGTCCAGATCGTCATTCCAGAACCAGAACGGCATCAGCGAGAATTCGGGCGACGGAAGGCGCAGCTCCTCCCGCCAGTCGTGTGCCTGCCAAGGCTCGGCGGAAATGCCGGCCGTTACGCACATAGTGAGGACAAGCTGATCGAGAAGGCACAGAATCATGATGCTCGCTCCGACGAAGCCGGCCAATGGCTCACAGATTGGCAACCGTCGTTGCTGGTACAGTCGTATCCAGCTCGAACACGCAGTATAGGACGACGGTGAGTTGGCTTCCAGGATGCCGGCCAGGAGCTCCTTTGCCGGCATCTGCACCCTATGCCGGCGACGGTCCGGCCAAAGATCGCTTCTGGCCAACACGCCAGGCTTGTGTTAACGTCTTCGGTGACATCGTGCAGGCAAGCTTTCAGCTTCGCATAAGGAGAAGACAGATGCGCTCGTTTCCGTTGCTGCTGACGCTCGGATTGCTGGTAATTGCTGTCGTTCTTGTGGCGGCAGACCGCGTTTCGGCTGTCGTGATTGCCGAAGATGGTCATGGCGAGGCGGTTGTCGTGGTCTCGGAGAACGCTGCGCCGGGTGAGAAACACGCAGCGCAGGAGCTGGCCTCGTTCCTCAAACAAGTCACGGGTGCCGATTTCGAGGTTCTGGCGTCAGCCGACGGCGACAAGCCCCGACTTCTGGTCGGTCCCGAGGCGGCGAGGCTGGCGGACCCCAAGTTTACCGCCGATGGGCTTGGCGCCGAGGGCCTGATCATACGCACCGTCGGTAAGGACCTGATTCTTGCAGGCGGCCGGCCCCGCGGCACGCTGTATGCGGTCTATACCTTCCTGGAAGACCATATCGGCTGCCGATGGTGGGCTCCGGGCGCAAGCAGCATCCCGAGAAAACCGACGCTGGCCTTCCATAGGCTCGGAGTCAAGTACGTCCCGCCGCTGGAGTACCGGGAGCCGTTCTGGTTCAGCGGTTTTGACGGCGACTGGGCCGCTCGCAACAAGGTCAACGGAGCCACACCGCGATTGGAGGAGAAGCACGGCGGCAAACATGTGATCGAGGGTTTCGTCCACACCTTCAACGCCCTGATCCCGCCGACCAAGTACTTCAAGGACCATCCGGAGTGGTTCAGCGAGATCCAGGGCAGGCGCGTGCAGGAGCATAGCCAGTTGTGCCTGACCAACGAGCAAATGCGGGCTGAACTGGTCAAGAACCTGAAGGATCGCCTGCGCAGCAACCCCGCCGCGACTATGGCGTCGGTGTCGCAGAACGATTGGGCGAACAACTGCCAGTGCCCGAGGTGTGCGGCCGTCGACAAGGAAGAGGGCAGTCCGGCCGGGTCGATGATCCGCTTCGTCAACGCCGTGGCCGAGGAGATCGAGAAGGAGTTCCCCAATGTCGCGATCAGCACGCTGGCTTACCAGTACACCCGCAAACCGCCGCTCAAGGTTCGGCCGAGGCCAAACGTCGTGGTCTGGCTGTGCAGCATCGAGTGCTCGTTCAGCAAGCCGCTGACCGACGAGATCAACGCCGATTTCCGCCGTGATATCGAGGGCTGGTCGAAGATCTGCAAGCGTTTGTACGTATGGGATTATACTACCAACTTCTCCCACTACGTGCTACCGCACCCGAACCTGTGCGTTCTCGGCCCGAACGTCAAGTTCTTTGCCGACCACAACGTCGTCGGGCTGTTTGAACAGGGGGCCTATCACACCAACGGCGCCGAGATGATGGAACTGCGGGCATGGGTGCTCGCCAAGCTGCTGTGGAACCCGTCTCTGAACGCCGACTTACTGACGGGCGAGTTCCTCGCGGGTTATTATGGCTCTGCTGCACGCCATATCTACGCATATCTTGAGATCATGCACAAGGCTGTTGGCACGTGTGGTGACCGCCTTGGCTGTTTCTCCCCGCCGGATGCCAAGTTCCTGAACCTTGAGACGCTGAGCGAGGGGTGGAAGCATCTAAAGGCAGCAGAAGAAGCCGCACGCAACGATGAGACTTTGCTTCTCCGTGTTCGCACGGCCGAACTGCCGGTCCTGTACACGTTCATCATTCAATGGGACCGGCTGCGGAAGGAAGCCGCTGATGCGAAGCACTCTTGGCCGGTTGCCGACACTCAACAGGCTGTCTATGAGCAGTTCATGAAAACCGCGGAGGCGATCAAGATGACCCACGTGGCCGAGGGCCGAGGCATCGACTGGCTGAAGTCTCAGGTACGCCCCTGACCGTCACGGGCGGATCGCATGCCCGGATCTCTCTGCTTGGCGCCGCCGGTGCGGGGCCGGTTGCTCGCACCCTAGTCCGGCTCGGTCTTGATCTCCAGCGGTGTTCGGGGCTCGCGGACCTCGTTCGCGGAGGCCGGCCCGCGCCCTGAGACGGAACATTGTTGCACGAGCCGTTGTACTATAACGCCTTATCAGTGCGACACTTACAATCTCATATCTGTCAGGTGTCCGGCCGCTGCTCGTTTCATGAACAGCTACGGTATTCCCCGCGTATAGAAGAACAAGTGGAGCGTTACCGGAAGAATCGCAAGCGTCAGGGAGAAAGACAACAATGACGAGAAGCAGGTCGTTGAGAAGCGAGGTTGTACGGTGTCTGGTGTTTGCGGGCGCAATTGGGCTTGCCCTCGCGGTGCCGTCGGCTTTTGGAGCAGACCGACCTACGACGCCGCCGGCCGGCGCGATGAAGGTGGCTGAAGACCTGTCCGCGGCGTTCGAGTATGTGGCCGAGAGTGTTAAGGCCTCCGTGGTCAACATCACTTCGGTGAAGACGATCAAACCGACGATGCGAGGGAGGCAGGAGTTGCCGGAGGAGATACCATTTCCGGAATTCTTTGAGCGTTTCCTGCGACCCGATGTTCCAAAAGGGGGTTTCAAGCAGCAGGGATTCGGCGCGGGGGTGATCGTCTCCGAAGACGGCCATATCTTGACCAACAATCACGTCGTGGCCGACGCGGATGAGATCACCGTGACCCTTACCGACAAGCGGGAGTACAAGGCCAAGATCATCGGCACCGACCCGAAGACCGATCTGGCCGTCGTGAAGATCAAGGCCGACAACCTCATGCCCGCGAAACTCGGCGATTCGGATCAAGTGCGGGTGGGCGAGTGGGTGGTAGCCGTCGGGCACCCCTTCGGTCTGTCGTATACCATTACCACGGGGATCGTCAGTGCTAAAGGGCGCGCGAACCGGGCCGTTGCCGAGTACGAGGATTTCATCCAGACGGACGCGGCTATCAACCCCGGCAACAGCGGCGGACCACTGGTGAATCTCAAGGGCGAGGTCATCGGCATCAACACCGCCATCTTCAGCCGAAGCGGGGGGTACATGGGCATCGGGTTTGCGATCCCGAGCAACATGGCCAAATCCATCATGCAGAGCCTTATCGACCACGGCAAGGTCGTGCGCGGCTGGTTGGGGGTTGTGATTCAGAATCTCGACGAAGCCATGGCCGAGTCCTTCGGATTCAAGGGTACCAACGGGGTACTGGTTGGCGACGTGACGCCCGACAGCCCGGCGGAGAAAGCCGGGATGAAGCAGGGCGACATCATCCTGAAGTTCGGTGGCAAGGAAACGAACGACACCAATCAGCTCCGTCAGATGGTGGCCGTCACCTCGCCGGGAACCAAGGTTAAGGTTGAGGTTTTTCGTGAAGGGGAGCGCGAGACTCTGGAAGTAACCGTAGGTGAGCTCGAAAGCGGCCTGGCCACCATCAAAGGCCATGAAGCCGAAGATGAAGACCTTGGCATGACCCTCAAGAACCTCACGCCGGAAATCGCCGAGCAACTGGGGCTCAAGCAAACCAAGGGAGTGGTCGTCACGGCGGTCGAGCCGTTCAGCGTTGCGGCCAAGGCCGGTCTGCGTCCCGGAGACGTCATTGTCGCCGTTCAGAACAAACCGGTCGACACGTTGGCCGAGTTCAACAAGGCGATGAGCAAGCAGGACCTCAAGAAGGGGGTGCGCCTCACGGTTCTGAGTGAGGGCATGAGACGGTTTGTCCTGCTCAAGAGCGGGGGCAGCGACGAGTAGCAACCCTCGGGTTGTCCTTGACAATCTCGTCGGACCCGCTGCGGACACCGTCGTCGTGCGAGCTCGTTTCCGGGCCGTGATTGCACGCAAGCGGTGAGTGCGCCGCAGCGAAACCCTGCCCGTGGTTCGTCACAGGCGGTCGGGATTGCAGCACCGGTCATCCAGGCCATGAGTCCTGTTCCTGCCCGGCTTGGGTGGGAACCCGCCGGAAGCGCTACACACCGTCGTCATTTTCCGCCAGATTCGCCCCATTGAGTCCGACGCGGATCTGTTCTACCATCACCGCGCACGGCGGGGCCTGATGACCGGTCATCCGCTGCCGGCGCGGCGGAGTCAGCGGGCGGCACACGACACAGAGGTGAATCAACCATGGCGAGCGGCTATTGCGTGGGCGTGGATCTCGGCGGCACGAACATCGCGGCAGGTCTGCTGGACAGCGAGGGCAATGTCAAGTCGAGCCTCAGCATACCGACCGAGGTCGATAAAGGGCGAGACCAGGTAGTCGCCAACATCATCGCCGCCGCCGAGAAGGCCATTTCACAGGCCGGCGTCGACCGAAAGGACGTGCTGGGGATCGGTGTCGGCTCGCCCGGGCCGATGAGCCATCGTCGAGGCATGGTGATCAATCCGGGTAACCTGCCCTGCATGCAGAACGTTCCGCTGCGAGAGATCATGAAAGAAAAGACGGGCATTCCGACGACGATCGAGAACGACGCCAACGCGGCGGCATGGGGTGAGTTCTGGGCCGGTGCCGGCAAGGACGTCAACGACCTGGTCATGTACACGCTCGGAACCGGTGTGGGCGGCGGGGTCATCGTCGAGGGCAAGCTGCTCCGCGGTTATTTCGAAAACGGGGCCGAACTGGGCCATGTCATCGTCAATCCCGGCGGTCGATTGTGTTCCTGCGGCCAGCGAGGTTGCGTCGAGGCCTACTCGTCCGCTTATTTCCTTGCCCGCCATGCCGAGGAGCTGATCAAGCAGGGAAGACCGAGTGTGTTGAAGACCCGCATGGATGCGGGAGAGTTTCTGCGAGCCGAGCACATCGTCGAAGCGGCCAAGGCGGGTGACGCGCTCGCGCAGGAGGTCTGGGACAAGGCCTGCTACTACCTGGCCGTGGCCATTGTCGGCATGCGTCACGTGACCAACCCTCAACGCGTGGTTCTGGCCGGCGGCCTGATCGCGGCCGGCGACTTCCTGCTTGCTCCCATCCGCAAGTATGCGGCAGAGATGGCCTGGAAACTCCTCGATGACGGTCCTGAAATCTGCTTTGCCACGCTCGGCAACAACGCCGGCTTTGTCGGAGCCGCCGGATGCGCTTGGGAAGCCCGGCGAACCGGAGACTGGTGAGCAGAGTTCACCGTCAGGGGCATATTCACCGCAATACCTGATCCGGCATTCCCTTGGTCCGGGAGTCGAGTATCGCGGGTTGCTTCGCCGTTGCGCAGGGTTCTGGGCCCATGGCGAGGCGTCTGGACCGAATAACTGCGGCAAGTCAAGTCAGTCGTCCGGTTCTCCGATAGGCTCGTCAGTGGCAAGGCAGTAAGTCGCGGAGCACGCCGATCACCTGGACCGGACTCCTTCTGAGCACTACCAGCCACTCATGAAGGGCAAATAACCGCCGGCGAATTCCGTCTCGGCATGAATGCCGCCTGAGCCGCCGGCGAACAAGTCGCAAGGGCCTGGCGGACCGCAAGGGGGGCGGCCCGTCAGGTCCGGTTTCTTGCGCCTAATGGGTGTAAACCGCCGCGAGCATCGCCGCAGAACGAGCGCGTTATAGAACCTTACGGCCAGACATCTGCGCGGCTCGCGCGCATGTTTCTGGATCGCAGAGCGCTTGGGTTGCGGCCCGCGAAAAGGCGGTCCGCCTTGGGTACCGGGTTGCCATGCGTAATAACCTGCAAAAAGGGATCTCGCCGGATCCCATCTAACCCAAGTTGAACACCAAAGGGCGATTCTAGATTTTTTTCGGGTTGTTG
>DAOOIV010000113.1 GCA_035384605.1 Phycisphaerae bacterium | reverse complement strand
CACTACAAACCATCACACCCGGTGTCAATAATAGGTGACTGTCCCTAATATCCCAAGTCCGTGGCCCGGAGCATCCGCAGTCACCGCGAATTGATCCTCAACTGGTTCAAGGCCAAGAAGGAGTTCAACAGCGGAATCGTGGAGGGGCTCAACTACAAAATCAAATTGACCATCAGAAAAGCCTATGGCTATCGGGAGCTGAAAGTGGCGGAAATCGCTATCTATCATACACTTGGACAGCTACCGGAGCCAGAACTTACCCACAGATTCTGCTGAGGAGGCTCTTTTCAAAACGACCGCCTGAAACCGCCGAATCTGTCGGACGCCATGCCCACGGCCGTGCCCGGGCATGCCCCTCCAGGTGAATTCTGGAGCCTATCCCTGCCACCCCCCGGCACGCTTTCCGCCTTCGCCCTTCATTCCTCACAGGTGCTGCACAGCGAAGCAACCTCGCAGAGTCGATATTCCGGCTCGCCACGCCGCAGCCCCTCGGCCAACGCGGGCCATCGATGAGTGATGGGTATCTGGGCATTGGTCATTCGGATTTCGACATTCGTCATTCGGCCCTCCGCTCGGCCCCGAATCCTCTCCGCATTCGGCATCCATGACGATGGCAGTCCCTCCCCCCGAAGGCCCCGGAAGAAATCTTGAGACCAGCGGACGACAGAAACAGCAGGTCTTCGCCGCTTTCGGCGGCTCCGACCGGGCCCGACCCTTTTCACACGCCTCCCAACTGGTTCATCGTCGTCTGCACCGTAGTGCGTTTGGCCTGCAACTCCGCCAAGCGTTCGCGTTCGCGTTGCACCACCTCGGCCGGGGCCCGCTCCACGAAGCCGGCGTTGTTGAGCTTGCCTTCGATGCCGGCGATCTGCTTATCGAGGCCGGCCAAGTCCTTTTCCAGGCGTTTGCGCTCGGCCGCCGGGTCGATGACGTTGGCGACGAAGATCTGCATGTCGCCGATGACCAGGGTGGCGGCGTTCGGCGGGCGCTCGGCGTCGGCTCCGATGGTCAATTCGCCCACCTTGGCCATCTGCTTGATCACCTGGGCCTCGTGACGCAGCGACTCCACACGCTGAGCGGGCACGCGAATGACCACGTCGACGGTATCCTTGAGGGCAACATTCTGATTCTGGCGGATTTCGCGGATCGCCCGGGTGGCGTTGCGCAAGTCGTCGAATACCGCATCGGCATCAGGGGCGGAAAGGTCCTTCCAGCCGTCGGCCGGGGGATAGGAAGCGGTCGCCAGCAGTTCCGGGGTATCTAACTCGGCCACACCGGGCAGGCCGCGCCTGGGCACGATCTCGTTGAGCTGCCGCCACAGCCGCTCAGTGATGAATGGGATGAACGGGTGCAGCAGGCGGATGGACTGATCAAGGGCAAAAGCCAGCACCTGCCGGGCCTCGTCTGCTCGGCGGTTTTCGCGCACCCGCGGCTTCACCAGTTCGAGGTACCAGTCGCAAAGGCAGTCCCAGAAGAAGTCGCGGGCCAGCGTCGACGCCCGGCTGAATTGGAACTTCTCCAGAGCATCCTGCACGTCGACCGCCGCCTTGCTCACCTGCGAGAGAATCCAGCGGTCTTCGATGGGGAGGGTGGCGACATCTAACGGAGCTACCCCCCCCTGCCCCCCCTTGTTAAGGGGGGGAGATTGCGGGCCAGCGTCCTGACCGCCGCCCCGCTCATTCGAAGCCACTGCCTGACTCCCCCCCTCAGTTGAGGGCCTTTCCGCACCCCCCCCCTCAGTTGAGGGCCTTTCCGCACCCCCCCCCTCAGTTGAGGCCCTTTCCGCACTCCCCCCTTCAGTTGAGGGGGGGCTGGGGGGGGTTCCGAGGTTCATGAACGCGAACCTCGCGGCGTTCCAGATCTTGTTGCAGAAGTTGCGGCCGAGCTCGAAGCGTTCGGAGGACTGGACCTCCCGGCCGTTGTCGAGCTTGACCTTCTTCATCGGCATCCGGATGTCCTGCGTCTCGGTGCTCAAGTTGGCCATGGTGAAACGCAGGGCATCAGCTCCATAGACCTCGATGATGTCCACCGGGTCGAATCCGTTGCCCAGAGTCTTCTTGAACGGCCGGCCCTGGCCGTCCTGGATCACCGCGTGAATGTAGACGTCGTGGAACGGCACCTTGCCGATGTTGTACCGGCCGGTGAGCACCATCCGCGCGACCCATAGGGTGATGATCTCGCGAGCGGTGCTGAGCACCGAGCCCGGGTAGTACCGCTCAAGCAGCTTGTCCGCCTCGGGAAGAAGCGGATTCGGCGCCGGCCAGCCGAGTGTCGAATGCGGCCACAGGGCGCTGCTGAACCAGGTGTCAAGGACGTCGGGATCTTGGACGAAGCCCCATCGCTGCAACTCAGCGACGATTTCATCGTCGTCAGCGTCTTTCACACAGACGTAGATCTCGCGAGACAGCGCGGCCGGACCCACAAAGTACCACGGACTTCCGGGAGGCGGAGGCGCACTTGTCGAATGCACGGGTCCAAATGCCTGCGCCATGCGTCCGGCCTTCAACCACTCCTGTGCCTTGGCATCACGCCGCTTAGCCTCTTCATGATCTGCTATCTGCAGCCCGCGATAGACCGGTATCCGATGCCCCCACCAGAGCTGCCGGCTGATGCACCAGTCGCGTTTTTCGCTCAGCCAGTCGAGGTAGGTCTTCGCGTACCGCTCGGGAAAGAAGTGGACCTTGCCGCAGGCTTTGCGCTCGGCAGCGCTCGCGTGTTGTTTCTCGCAGACGGCATCCATCGCCAGTTGGGCCAGGCCGCTGCTGCCGCGGAGGCCTTCGATCTTGGCGGCCTCTTCAGCAGGCAGATCGCCCATGCGTACGAACCACTGGTCAGAGAGGAATGGCTCAATCGGCGTCTTGCTACGGTCGCTGTGACCTATCTCGACAATCCGATCCTCGATCTTCTCGACCAGGCCGAGGCCTTCCAGGTCGGCGACGACCTTCTTGCGGGCGTCAGTGGCGAAACGCAGGCCTTCGTATTTGCGGGAATTCGGGTTGACCGCCCCGTCGGGCTCGATGATCCGGGCGACCCTGCCGTCGGGCGTCATGACATTGATCATCGGCAAGCCCTGCCGCCGGCCGACTTCGTAGTCGTTGGCATCGTGGGCCGGGGTGATCTTCACGCAGCCGCTGCCCAGCTCGGGCTTGGCCCATACGTCGCAGATCAGCGGGATCTCGCGATTGACCAGCGGCAGGATGAGTCTGCGACCGTCGCGGGCCATGTCCCGAAGCTTGAGCAGCAACGGCAGGACCGTCTTGCGGCGTTCGACAATCTCGTCGATCGCCGCCTGGACGCCCCGCTTCTCCTTGTCGGGCACCTCGGCCAGCTTCTCGCGCAGCTCGGCCTCGGTCTTGTCGAGGGCCTTGTCCGGCTCGGGATGCACGGCCACGGCAGTGTCGCCCAGCATGGTCTCGGGTCGGGTGGTGGCGATGTGGACGTGCGTCGGTTCGCCCGGACGCGGGTCCTTCACCGGGTACTTGAAGTGCCAGAAATGGCCCTGGATCGTCTCGTGGTACACCTCGTCGTCGGCCACGGCCGTCTGGAGGTGCGTGTCCCAGTTGACCAGGCGCTTGCCGCGGACGATCAGGCCGTCCTTAAACAGCTTGAAGAAGGTATGGCGGACGGCCCGAGCGCAGACTTCGTCCAGAGTAAAACGCGTGCGATCCCAGTCGCACGAGCAACCCATGAGCTTGAGTTGCTCGATGATGCGGTTGCCGTACTGCTCCTTCCATTCCCAGATGCGGCGGACCATCTCCTCGCGGCCGAGGTCGTGCCGGGTTTTTCTTTCAGTCTCGAAGATGCGCTTCTCAACCACTGCCTGGGTGGCAATACCGGCATGATCCGTGCCGGGCATCCACAGCGTGTTGTACCCCTGCATCCGCCGCCAGCGGATGAGGATGTCCTGCAGTGTGTTGTTGAGAGCGTGCCCGCCATGCAGGGCCCCGGTCACGTTCGGCGGCGGGATGACGATGGTGTAGGGCTCGTTCGCATTGGCGGTCGGATCGGCATGAAAACACCCGGACTCCGCCCAGATGCGGCGGATCTCCGGCTCGACACTCTGTGGTTCGTACGTCGGGGGTAACTGATCAAGCGTGGACATTCAAACACCAACCTACAAACACCGATTCACCGCCGCTGTTGAACGTACTGGTGTGCCACTGCTCTGTGAGCAGTGCTCGCTGGTCCCAGAATCCGTTTCCGCTGGCCCCAGAATCCATTTCCGCTGGTCCCAGAATCCATTTCCGCTGGTCCCAGAATCCTTTCTGGGGCCCTCCGCATGGAGGATTCGCCTCCTCATTCTCGCCGAATGCGGAATGGATTCCGCCAGCCGCCGCGGCCCGGAAAGGATTCCGGGCCGAGCGAGAGCGGATTCCGGGCCGAGCAAGTGTGTCACTGCTCTGTGAGCAGTGCCTCAACGGCTCAATCACAATAACCCTTTGTGACCGCGGCTCACCATCGGCCGACCGGCACAAACCGAATACGGCAATTCTATCATCGCGATGGGGGTAAGTCGATGCAACGCGAAGGCTGATGCTCAGGCCGAACCGGATGGCGGAAACCAGCTCGTGAGCAAGCGGCGCAGCTTCAGAAACGCCGGGTCTGTGCATCTGTCAAGACCAACTCGCCGTGCCAGATCTCCGTAAATTCCTGACGAGGGCGGCTTGCCAACCAGCCGCAGAGCCCGCTCCAAGGCTCTCTTGGGGTGTGCGGGCTTGAGCCGGCCTTCCTGCAACAGGCCCTGGTCGGCGAGCCATGACCGCAACGGCAGTGCCTGACCTCGCCAATCCAGCACATCTTCAACATGAGGAGAGTCGCTCCAGACCCAAACCTCCAATTCAGGGTCAATAACCACCGCCCCCGCGCGATTCGACCATCCGGTCCCAGCCAAACGCGCCTCCACCGCCTGCTCCAAGATCTCTCGTGACTTGGTTTCCTGGCCGCACCCCTCCCGGTCAAAGAGGACAAGCGCATGGGCATACCGCGAGGCGAGTGGACGGAGGAAGTCGTGGCTGTGCAGCAAACACCCAGGATCTCGCTCGATGTGGGTGTGAACGTCCGCCTTCACTGGTCGAATAGGGAGTGCCTGGTTCCGTTCTAGGAGTCCTCTCACGGCTGACTCGATGCTCGCATCGGCCACCAGAACGACCAAATCAGAGCTCCAGGTATTCAACCAAGCACTCCTCCGGCGAAGAGCACACCCAGATTGGTCTCACCCCGCCAGTCTCGCAGTTTGGGATGTTCCGTTCCCCGAACCACATCGGTTGCTCCGCTTTCCGTTTTCGAGAAGCACAATACCTCGGACGAATCGGCAATGCTGAGAATCACCGGAGAGTGCGTCGCCAGCAGCACTTGTGCATCGTAGACACCGGAAAGAGACTGAAAGACAGCCTCGACCGCGCGCGGGTGGATGCCGTTTTCGGGCTCCTCGATCAAATAAACGCCCCGGAGTCTGGGCAGATAGGCAAGCAGTGTGAGCGCCATCAGACGCAACGTGCCGTCAGACACCATCCAGGAAGGCACCTCCAAACCATCTCGATAACAGGCCACCAAGTACCGGTGTCGGTCTTCTTCTCTTACGATTGTCTTGACATCAGTGAGATCCGGCAGAGCAGTCTGTAGATGGACAACCCATTCGTGATGCCGATCGGCTTTCTGCTGACGCAACCCTTCGATAACCCACGGCAGATTGGCCCCGTCCGGCAGAAAAGAGCTAGGCAGGCTGGGCGGACTCGGCTTTCTCATGACGGCGCTATTCAGAACAAGCCTCTGAATGCCCTCTTTCAAGACTCCCTTGAGCCAGCTTGCCACAGGAAACTTGCTCTCGTCGTCGGGGAGGTTGCCCAGGGCTGACTTGCGCGGCCCCAGCTTGAAAGCGTGATCCCAGCCCTTGTTCGTCTCAGCGTAGAAGTTGTCATTCCCTCCCGGGACTTTGTTCACCACGGTCTTGACGCTGCGGGCGATCTTTCCCGTAATAAGGCTCTCGGGCGTTTCCGGTTCGACCGGGAACAGGAACCGCTGCACGGACTGGCGATGCGGGGTCTGCTTCAAGAGTACCTTCTCGGCCAGGATCGCGAGAGCTCCCGTCTCGCGGTCGGGGCCAATCGCCACCTCGTAGCGAACCCGGTCGTGGCCAGCCCGGTCTGCCTCGCCCCGCCGTTCCGGCGGAATCTCCAGCTCGACAGCCAATTCGATGCGGTCGCCTGATCGCCGCCAGACCAGATCTTGGAAATTCTGAGTACGGCCGCCCATTGCCTGTTCCAGTCCACCGGAAACCAAGTCACCCAAAAAAGCCACTACATCCAGAAACGTGGTCTTCCCGGACGCGTTCGGGCCGACGAGAACATGGAAGTCGTCCAGTTCCTGAGAAATGTATTTCAGGCAGCGGTAGTTGAGAGCCTCAATCCGGCGAATCATGGGGCGTCTCCACGAACAATTGAGATATCGGCGACCGTCTGCTCTTTCGGCTAGGCCGGGCAAACCCACTCTGAGTGAGATTCTACACCCGGCGGCCGCGCACGTCGATGCAGCAACGTGTTCCAGGTGAATAGGCGGGTTCCGCCGGCCGGAATCGGCGACGCCCGCCCTTTCGGCTCGACACTTGCCGCCCTCTCGGATCAGTTCAGCTTCTTGATCCTGATGTTCCTGAACGATACCGCATTGCCGTGGGTCTGCATGCCGATGTAACCGATCGCGGGCATCTTGGCATAGGGGAAATCGAACTTGCCCATCGGCTCGGTCATCAGGCTGAAGTCGCAGTCAATGATCTTGAGGCCGTTCATGACCACGGTCACGAGGGAGCCTTTGCAGGTAATCTCGATGCTGTTCCACTGGCCCAGCGGCCGCGAGACGTTCGCGACTGGGGCAAAGAGATCGTAGATGGAGCCGGTGCTGTGCTTGTCGGCCGGCCTGCCGACGTCGTCAATGATCTGAACCTCAAAGCCCGTGTACGCCGGGCGATCGTGGCCGGGCACCTTGAGGAAGATGCCGCTGTTGGCCCCCTGGCTGACCTTGAAGTCCATCCTCAGCACGCAGTCGCCGTACTTCTCGTCCGTCGAGATCCAATAGTCCTTGCTCTCGTCACCGGTGGTGTGCAGAACACCATCCTCGGGAACGCTCCACGAGCTGTCCTTGGGTTCGACCTTCTTGCCTTCGTGCGTGTAGATGGTCCACCCGTTCAGCGTCTTGCCGTCGAACAGCGGCACAAACCCGCCGCCATCGGCCTTGGGCTTGTCCTCCTTGGGTTTGGGAGGTTCGATGATATCGGCGGTCCGAGCCGCGCGATCCGGCAACGGCGGCATCTGCTTGACCGGCTTGAGCTGGTACCAGTAGGCGACGCTGCACCAGTCATCGCTTCGCTCGAAGAGCCCCTGGTTCCAGCCGATCTGCTGAATCACGGCCTTGAAGCTTTTTCGGAAATAGACCGGGTCCTTCTCATGAAAGCGGTACAGGCTGACCAGCGGGTGCCTGAAGAAGTCGTTGGTCAGATGCATCGGGCAACCCGCATACGGCGTCTGATACTCCCCCATGCCCCAGGCGGCCTCGAAATAGTCCTCCGTACCCGTGCCGCAGATGGTCGGGAAGTCGGTGTCGCCGTCCATGTAGAACTTCATCTCACCCTCGCCCCACCAGTGCGGCCCGAGGGCCCTGACGCCGATGACGCAGCCGAGGAAAAAGCCCGGCCCCTCGACATTGTCGAGAATCACGTAGTCCCGCTTCATCACCGTCGGGTTTTCGCGGCGGAACTGGGCATGGAAACGACCGGTGTTCGGCGGCAACTTGTCGCGCAACTCATAGTCGATTTGATAGAAGAACGCCCCCATCTTCTTTCCATCGGGCATGTCATTGGTCACCGTGATCCTCGCATGGGTGCCGAACGGCATCGCGAAGTAGCTGTTGAACCCCCGGCCCAGGACCTGAGTAACATAGGCGGTCGTCAGCACCCGGCACTGCCCATGGGCCACTCCGAAGAAATCGCCGAGCGGCACCTCGACGCTGGGCATCTCGCTCCCGTCCCAGTACATCCGCAGGATCATGTTTCGCATCGCCTCGGGCGAGCGGTCCGGAATCGTGATCCAGATGTGCCTGATGACGCCGCAGCCGTCAATGTCCATCAGCGCGACCGTCTCGCCGTTCTTAACCTCCGGGATGCATGGAGAGCCCTTGCGACCCTTGCCAAGCTTGCTTTCGCTCACGCCGCCGGCACCAACGGCACCGGCGCGATTCTCCCACGTGATTGCGCGACCGACTGCGCCATTTGGAACAACCGGTAGTGTCGGATCGATGTCGGCGGCATTTACCCCGCCGGATGAAAAGGCTCCCTGCCCCTGGCAACCGAGGACAAACGCCATCGGGATCAACATTGAGCAAACCCACAATGTGCACCGTCGCGACATGGGATCTCCTTTCAATCAAACAGGAAGAACACCTTTGGCCTCATCCGCGGCCCGGGCCTCACCGGGCGGGGTGGAGCGGATTATGCCACACGGGATCGGGGCCCGCAACCGCGGCCGTGTGTCCCCGCGGGCCTGAGAGATTCGCGAAAAAAGCCTTGCCATTCGGCCCGTTTTGGTTTATACTGATTTCAGCGAAAGGCCATATCAAGCGTCACGTTGCCGTAGATGGCCTGGGGGCCACGAGGCGATTGAAGACATCCCAGCGCGGGCATGATGCCCGCGGATACGCGGCTGAATGGGAGGTGCGAGCGATGCCCGGTATTCCGGAGATCATCGGCGAATCCCAGGTCGGTACGCTGGACCCTGTTGAGGAAAAGTCCCGTGACCGCGACAAGGTGCGCGAGCAGGGGAAGGGGTCTTTCTATTGGAAGGTATCCGCAAGATCGGGGATGAACTTATCCCCGTTGCGATTGCGGCTTCATGATTTCTCTGGCGAAGGAGAACGAGCACCTCCGTAGGTGCGCCGGCCGGGGGAAAGGGGGGTCGCGGCGAGCCGCGAAGATCAACAGCATATGCAGGCCGCGGCCAAGGTGCTGGGTCAAACAGGAGGTTCGGACGTAAGAACGGACAGGAGCCCAACAACAAGACTCGCAGAAACAACTGCGGCGATGCCTCAAGAGCGAGGCGCCGAGTTTTCAGAGAAGGACCCCGATAGGGTCCGGCACCAGGACCGTGCAGGCCGACGAAGCCTGGGCCAAATAAAGACGCCAACGGCGGATGTCGCCAGGGTCAAGAATCCCAGCGCATCCGCCGTTGTGCGTATTTGGGGTTGTCAGATCGTGCGCGGCCGATATGCACATACCGCACAAAAAAAGAAGGCGACGAGCGACGATCCCCCTGCCAGCGCCCCGTCGGGAGGCCCCGTTCAGTCAGGTTCGGTCATCTGAGGAGTCGATGACCGCCAGGAGAACCTTACGGCTAAACATCCGCGCAGCTTGCGCGCATCATTTTGGATCACAGTGCGCTTGGGTTGCGGCCCGCAAAAAGGCGGGCCGCCTTCAGGTACCGGTTCACGGCGATGTGAGCCTGGAAGTCCCGTAGACATCCGCTGCGTCGGCATGCGGCTTTTGCCCCATTCCCAACAACCGCCTATAATGCTCATTGGCGAGTCGCCGCAACCCGCCTGGGGAAGTGTTGAATGAAGGGGCCACAGTTCTGCATCAAACACCTCAGGGATACCCTGTCCGACAACTCGTTGCGCCATGCCCTGGATGTTCTGGCAGATGCAACTTCAGCATCGGTCGTACTTTTTGACAATGATGGGCAGGTGGCCGCCGGCCCGGTAGCCGGTAACGACCTTATCCGTCGCGTGTTGAGCACACCTCAGGGTCGGGAACTCGTCATCTCGACGCACCGCGATACTGCAAACCGTGCTGCCGGAAAATCGCCGCCAGGCGAGCCCCCCTCGGGTACGAACGCTTTGACTGCCGCTCCTCTGGAGAGATTCGGCATTCCGATCTGCCGCAGCAGCCAGTGCGCGGGAATGCTGACACTCGGCGACCGTTCTCGAACCCCCCTATCGCAAGAGGCCATCTCGCGGATCGAGTCCGCGGCCGGCTTGCCTGCCGGAGAGCTGCGACAGGCGGCCGCGTCGCTCAAGCCCTGGAGCCCTGCGGAAGCATCCGCCGCCCGCAACATGGCCGGCCTGTTTGCCGAGTTGCTGGCGGAACTGTGCCTCCACGAGATGAGCCTCAGCAGGCGAATCGAAGAGCTTACCGCGGTGTACAACATCGCGAGCCTTCTCTCAGGCACGATGGACCTGCAGGAAGTTCTCAACCGGACGGCCCGAACGGTGTGCGAGGTGATGCGCGTCAAGGCCTGCAGCATCCGTCTGCTGGACGAGACCAGCGGCAATCTGGTCATCCGCGCAGTTCATAACCTTTCGGAAGAGTACCTCAACAAGGGCGCGGTCACCGTCGAAGAGAATCCCATCGACCGGGCGGCAATGCGCGGCGAGGTGGTCTACATCGCCGACGCTCCCACCGATCCGCGGACGCGTTATCCTCAAGAAGCTCGCCGCGAGGGCATCGTCAGCGGCTTGGTCGTAGGGTTGATCTACCGCGGCAAGACTGTCGGGGTGCTTCGCGTTTACACCGGGGAACCGCATGTGTTCACGCCGTTCGAAGCCGCCCTGCTCCAAGCCGTGGCATCCCAGGCGGCAGCGGCGATTGTCAATGTCCGGCTGATGGCCGAGACCCTTGAAGCCGAACGCTATTCGCGGCAGATCACCTACGCTGGCGAGGTGCAGCGGCGGATGATTCCGAGTCAGCCGCCGGTCTGCCGACAGGTTGAGATCGGCGCCGTCTACCGCCCCACCTACAATGTCGGCGGCGACTTTTACGATTTCATCCCGCTACCCAACGGCAACCTGGGTATTGCCATTTCCGATGTATCGGGCAAGGGCGTGCCGGCCTCGCTGGTCATGGCGTCGCTGCGGTCGGCCCTCCGGGTCTACGCGAAGTTCACCTATGACATCGATCACATCATGGCGATGCTCAACAAACACGTGTGCGCGGAAACGAAGATCGGCGAGTTCACGACGCTGTTTTACGGCGTGCTGTCACCCGACGGCCGACGATTGACCTACTGCAATGCCGGCCACGAACCGCCGATGCTGCTCCGCAACGGTCAGATCCAGCCCCTGGGTACCGGCGGGATGGTCCTTGGAATAGACGAAACGGCCAGGTTCGAGCGCGAGCTCGTCTCCTTGCAGCCGGGCGACGTCGTACTTCTGTACACCGACGGGGCGGCCGAGGCGCTGAATTTCTCCGACGAACAGTATGGTCGTCCCCGGCTCGGCGAATCTCTCATTCGCTACGCCGACCAGCCCGCTCAACTGATTGCTCAGAACATACTTTGGGACATCCGTCGGTTTCGCGGCCTGGCCGACCGAATCGACGACGTCACGCTTGTGGTACTCAAGATCAAGGACACTGCAAAGCAGGGACCACCGGGCCCTGATTCCACCGTTCAGGAGTCTCGCCCGCCGGCCGCGCCTTCGATATAATCCGCCACCATGAAGGAAACGGTTGCCGTACTCGATTTCGGGAGCCAGTACGCCCAGCTCATCGCACGAAGGGTCCGCGAGAATCGTGTCTACAGCACGATCTGCCCGCCGACGATCAGCCCCGCGCAAGTCCGCGAGATGAACGTCGCGGGCATGATCTTCTCCGGCGGACCGGCCAGTGTTTATGCGCCCGGTGCGCCTGGGTGCGACCCGGCGCTGCTTCGGACCGGCATACCTGTTCTGGGAGTCTGTTACGGGATGCAGATCAGTTGCCAGAGCCTGGGGGCCAAGGTCAACGCAGCGCCGGCACGAGAGTACGGCCGGACGCGGCTGGAGGTTATCGACTCTCATGATCTGCTCGCCCACGTTCAGTCGCCCACAACGGTGTGGATGAGCCACGGCGATATGGTCCAGGACCTGCCTGCCGACTTTGTCCCGCTGGCCCGGACGCCCAACTGCCCCATCGCGGCCGTTCGGCATAAGACCCAGCCCGTCTACGGCGTCCAGTTTCACCCAGAGGTCACTCACACACCCTGCGGCGGGCAGATTCTCCGCAACTTCCTCTACGAGATCTGCGGCTGCAAGGGTCAATGGGAGATGGGCAACTTCATCGATGAGGCGGTCGAGGCCGTCCGCGCAAAGGTCAAGCCCGACGAACGCGTCATCTGCGGACTCTCCGGCGGCGTGGACAGCAGCGTGGTATCGGCTTTGCTGCACAAGGCCATCGGCGATCGCCTCGTCTGCATCTTCGTGGACAACGGCCTGTTGCGCAAGAACGAGGTTGAACTGGTTGAGGCAACCTTTCGTGACCACTTCCAGATCGATCTGCGCGTGGTGCGGGCGGCCGATCGTTTCTTCGCCCGTCTGGCAGGGGTGACCGATCCGCAGGAAAAGCGCAAGCGCATCGGTCACGAATTCATCGAGGTTTTCAAGGCCGAGGCGGCCTCAATCCCCAACGCCAAGTACCTGGCCCAAGGTACGCTTTACCCCGACGTGATCGAATCGGGACACGGCATTTCGGGGACCTCCGCGAACATTAAGTTGCACCACAATGTCGGAGGCCTGCCGGCCGAGTTGGGCTTCGAGCTGATTGAACCGCTGCGAGACCTGTTCAAAGACGAGGTCCGCACGGCCGGGGTCCATCTCGGACTGCCCGAGGAGATCATCTGGCGACATCCCTTCCCAGGGCCCGGCCTGGCGGTGCGAATCGTCGGAGAGGTGACACCCCAGCGCGTCAAGCTGCTTCAAGAGGTGGACGAGATTGTCATCGACGAGATCCGCTCAGCCGGCTGGTACAAAAGCATCGGCCAGGCCTTCGCCGTCCTTCTGCCGGTCAGTTCGGTGGGCGTCATGGGCGACGACCGCAGCTATGAAGGCCAGCAGGTCGCCGTGATACGATTCGTCGAAACCACCGACTTCATGACCGCCGACTGGGTGCGGATCGATTACGAAGTCCTCGAACGCGTCTCTTCCCGGATCATCAACGAGGTCCGCGGCATCAACCGTGTGGTCTACGACGTCTCCAGCAAACCGCCGAGCACGATTGAGTGGGAGTAAGATCAGAAGGATGAGGGATAAAGGCGGAAGGATGAAACGGCTGAACGTCGCAGGCAACTCGCCGATCTTCCTGTGCCTCCCCTGATTCATCCTTCATCCCCTCTATTTCATCCTTCGCTTCATCGCACCCCCAGTGCCTTGCCCGCCGCGTCAAGCCCCTGGGCCATCTGGCATCCGAAGTACGTCGATCCGTATGTCATCAGCGGGATTGCCACAATCATGATCGCAATTCGCCACCATCGTCGGCGAGGCAGGCGAATAAGGGCCACAACCACCAGCCCGATCCACCAGAGATAGAACAGCAGGCTGGTCCAAAGGCAACCCGAGCCGCTCTTGCGCAAAAGGAGATTGAACGGGTACAGGTTGCTCTCATTATCGACGATGTATGGAGCCCCGGTCCAGATTTCAGGGAGAAGGGGATAACTGGTATAGGCGGTGACCGCAAACCAGAATCTCAGCGATCCACGTATGCCGTCCACCGGCAGCAGAAGACCGAACACGACGGTCTGAAAGACAACCTGGCAGATCACGCCGCACATCCACCAGGCAAGGGTGTCACGATCGCCGGGACCAGTCCAGAGAATACCGCCCCCAAACCAGAGAATCGGCAGACCCATACACACCAACAGAAACGCCCCCGCCGATAGAAGGGACGGCCGGTCGCGCACTTGCCGGGCGAATCGCCACGGCAGGAACGCCACTTGCAGACACGTGACCACGAAAGCCACAGGTTTGAGTCGCCAGCGCCATCGCTCCCAGGGCGTGCCGATGCGCTCGCGCAGCTCGTCACGTTTGCGGCGAACGGCCTCCCAATCGACGGTCACGCCGCACTCCGGGCAGATCGAACCGGGCAAGCCGGTGAGGTTGTACCCGCACTTGATGCAGCGCAGGCCTTCATCCTCCACAGGCGGCACCGCAATGGATGTAGGCTCGGACAATGGACTTGCTCCTGTTGATTCGCACGCCATCACGAGTACCATGATTCGCTCGCCAGAGCAAGGAAAGACCGAATGAGTCAACCGGTGTCGTCAATCGAGCTTGAAATCCGGGTCCGTTATGCCGAGTGCGACCCGATGGGCTACCTGCACCACTCGAAGTACTTCGAGTATTTCGAGATGGGCCGGACCGAATTGCTCCGCGCCGCCGGGTTTCGTTACCGCGATCTGGAAGAAAAGGGCGTGCTGTTCGTGGTCGCCAAGACGGCCTGCACCTTCAAAAGACCGGCCCGTTACGACGATCTGCTCAAGCTCGAAGTCCGCATCCTCCGTCAAACGCGGGCCCGGATCGACCATGAATACCGGCTCCTTCGCGACGGCGTCATCCTCTGTGAGGCGACCACAACGTTGGCCTGCGTGGATCGCACCGGGCGCCCGATCCCCATTCCCGACGAAATCGCCCCGCCAACGGATGTGAGGACCGGAGCCAAGCGGGACTAATCCAACGCGAGCAGACCATGGCCGTTCTCTGTCATCTGGCTGACCCCAAGACGTACAAGGCGTTTGACTGGGACGGCGTTCAGGACGACCAGGATCGCCACTACTGGCTGGGCCTCTTCGAGAGCTTCACCGCCAACATCAAAAAGCGGCTCATAGAGGACGGCCTCGCGGGCGACGGTTTTGCAGAACGATGGCCGCTGTTTGAGGCCGAATACGCCGAGGGCATGCGGCACATCCGGGCTGAGTCGGAGCGGACCGGCCTTCAGTCAACCATCGACTTGTGCGATTTCCGGCAGCGGATGCTGAACAAATACGGCTGGCCCGACCCCTATCTCGGCGTCAAGACTCGCGAGAACAACATGGCCGCCCGCATATACCCGAAGGCCGTTCGGGATGTCGACGAAAGCCTATTGCCGCAACGCTGGGAATTGCTCTTCCGCATGCTGTTTGCCGGAAACATGTTCGACCTGGGCGCCCCCGACACGATCGATCTCTACAACAGCGGAAAACTGGATTTCGCAACGATTCTCACCGAGATCCGCCCCCGGCCGTGGTTTATCGATCATGCCGACGCCGTCCGCGACCGGATCATGTCGCCCCGGCGCTGGAAGCAGGCCCTGTTCTTCGTGGACAACGCGGGAACCGACATTGTGCTGGGAGTCATGCCCCTGGTACGCGAAATGGCCCGGGCGGGAACGCGCGTCGTCCTGGCGGCCAACTCACAGCCCGCTCTCAACGATATCACCTTCGATGAACTGAATCCCCTGCTCGACCGTCTGTCACAACAGGATCCGGTGTTGGCGGATTTGCGGACCAGCGGAATCATCGCAACCGTCGCCAACGGCAGCAACAGCCCGTTGATCGACCTGAGCCGGATCAGCGACGAGTGCAATGCCGCCGCCGCGGACAGCGACCTGCTGGTGCTTCAAGGGATGGGCCGGGGCGTGGAGAGCAATTGGCGGCAGCGCTTCCTGTGCGACGTCTGGCGCGTCGCCCTGCTCAAGGACCGCACGGTGGCCAAGTGGGTCGGCGCTAAGCTCTTCGATCCGCTGTGTCGATTCGATGAAGGAGAACGCTCACATCGCGATTAGAACCTTACGGCCAGATATCTGTGCGGCTTGCGCGCATGTTTCTGGATCGCA
>DAOOIV010000112.1 GCA_035384605.1 Phycisphaerae bacterium | reverse complement strand
CGGAAAGTTGTCCTGAACCCAATCACCAAATCGCCCCGGCCGGCGTCGTAAACCGACCCGATGGCCTGAAATGGTGACCTTTTCCGGACCAATCCCTGCCCGCGGCGACACGCCGGGCAGGGAGGGCGAGGTTCTCCCTGCCGGCCTCGATCCCCGGCCCCCCACTTCGTCCGAGAACGCGGCATCGTCCGGGAAAACACCCCCTGGCAGGCAGGAGGCCGCGCCCACCCCGCCGATTTTGTCATATTTCCGTTTGATTTTCGCCCGAATGAATCCTAAATATCTCATGGAAGCTGTCGTGTCCCCTTTCAACGGCCCCGCGGTGCCCGGGTTGGGTACCGCGGGGTTATTTTTCGCCGGGCAGGCCAGTCGGGCAGGTTCCATGCCGAGGCCCGGAGTGATTGGGCCGGCACGTACGCTGAATGACGAAGCTGGAGTGCCCCCCGTCCACGCCGGGGCCGCACAAGAAACGGGTAACCAGCCGCCAGGTGCTGCACCCCCGCCATGGCGGTCGCGGATCCCGCTTCCGCTTGCTTTGAGACCCTTGTCATTCAGCCTCTTCTCGCTTAAGGTGAAAAGTCCACCGGTTCGACGGCTTGGTGCGTCGGACCGAGGCTGGAATCTTATGGCCAGACATCGGGGCGGCTTGCGCGCCCGTTTCTGGATCGCAGTGCGGTTTGGGTTGCGGCCCGCAAAGAGGCGGTCCGCCTCAGGACTTTGCCGACGTGGCTCAATGGCAGAGCGGCGCTTTCGTAAAGCGCAGGTTGTGGGTTCGATTCCCACCGTCGGCTTTCTCAACCCATTTGCTGTAAAGGTCTTACGCCTCATCCTGGCTCACAACATGTTGGCCGGCCATGCCCGCCCTGCTAACGTGACCGTTGCCAGGCCAGGTCGCTGAACGCTCGCTTGCCAGCGCCGGCCGGTTCCTCCCCCGGATTGTTGGCCGTCCGCCCAGCGGTTAGATTGGCTCGGACAGAAGCCCCGACATCGCCGGGTTTCGCCGTGCGTTTCGAACGGGTCCGACCTCGCGGTCGGGAAAGGAGCTTGCCTCATGAATCGTTCAGCCAGGATCGGTCGTCGCACTCTCCTGAAGGCGAGCGGCATGCTGACTGGCGGCATCCTGGGGCTTCCGTATCTCGTCTCCCATCGCGCGCTCGCGGCCGCCGGCCGTCCGGGTGCGAACGATCGCCTGACCGTCGGGCACATCGGCGTCGGTGGCATGGGCACCTACCACCTGCGAAACATGGTCGAAAGAATGAAAAGGGGGCAGGTCAATGTCGTCGCCGTCTGCGATGTGGACGAGAGCCGCCTAGCCGAGGCATCCCGGAACGCCGGGCCGCAGGCCGATGTCTACCGCGATTATCGCTACATCCTGGAGCGCAAGGACATCGACGTGGTCGTCATCGCAACGCCCGACCACTGGCATGCGGTGCAGACGGTTCACGCGGCCGAATGCGGCAAGCACGTGTACGTCGAGAAGCCCGCTTGCTGCACCATTGAAGAAGGCAAGGCAATGGTCCGGGCCGCCCGCGAAAACAGAATCTCCGTGCAGGTTGGTTCACAGGGTCGCTCCGAGCACGAAGCATACCTTGCTCATCGGTACCTGGTGAACGACAACATCGGTCGCATCGACAGGGTCTGGTGTTTCCACTACCCGTCACCGTCCGATGACAATCCCGTTCCCGACAGCGAGCCGCCGCCTGAACTCGACTGGGACCTGTGGCTGGGCCCGATGCGCTGGCGACCATATAACCGGAAATACTGCCCGGGCGCGTTCCGCTGGATCATGGAATCGGGCGGCGGCCAAATCCGCGACCGCGGGGCCCACGTCATGAGCTGCGCCATGTGGTGGATGGGAGCTGATGGCACCGGCCCGGTGACGGTCGAAGCGACCGGCACGCGGCCAACCAAGGGCTTGTGGGACGCCGCTGTCGAAATGGAGGTCATCTACACGTTCAAGAACCCTGACTGGACATTGATCTGGAGCCAGCATCCGGACAACGCCCCCAAGGCTGAAGAACGACGCCCGGATGAACCTCAAATCACGCGGCCCGGCTATGGCGCGGTGTATCACGGCACCAAAGGCACCTTCACCCACTGGGGTGGTGACGGGGGTACTTGGGCGGAGCGAAAGGCCCGCGAATGGGTCCCGCCTGCCGGTGCCAAGGACGTCCCCAAGAGCCCTGGCCACTACGAAGACTGGTTCGAAGGCATCACGACCGGCAGGAAAACCATCATGAATATCGAGGCGGCCGTCGGCGTGGCCAATCTGTGCAATCTCGGGAATCTGGCCTTTATCCTCGGCCGGAAGATTCACTGGGACCAAGCTCGGCAGGAAATCGTCGGCGATGAGCAGGCCAGGCGCATGATGGGACGGCCACAACGGTATCCTTACCACCTTTGAAAGATGGAAATGCCAACATGGATGCAAACGAACTGATCACAAAGATCCAGGACAAAGATGATAAAACGCGGGCTGCCGCCGTGCTCAAGGCCGCGCAGGCCGGAGCCGGCGCCGTCAAGCAACTGGCCGAGATCATGGCGAGCGGCGAAATGGAGGTGGCCCGAGCCGCCAAAAACGCCTTATGGCAGATCGTTCGTCATGTAGGGCGACCTGCTGCCGACGACGAGCGTAAGTCGGTGGTGGCCGAATTGTTGACCCTGTGCGAAAGCGAGCAGCCCCCAGCCGTCCGGCGCGAGGTCTTGTGGATGCTCTCGGAAATCGCGGGTGACGAGACCGTCGGTGCGATCGAGCCGCTGTTGGCCAATGCGGACTTGCGAGAAGACGCCCGCATGGCACTCCAGCGTCTGCCAGGCGAAAAGTCCCTGCTGGCACTGAAAGCGGCCTTGGAATCCGCGCCGGAAGACTTCAGGCCGAATATCGCCGTATCGCTGCGTCAGCGTGGCGTCGACATCGCCGATTATCCAAGCGCCAAGCTCGTTCCCACGAAGGCCACCCAAGTCAAACCAGTCAGAGGATGAGGGGCGAGACCGAGGATTCGGCGCGCAACGAATACAAGGGCTTGGCAGCGCAAGCCCGGTCGTGCCGTCGATGCGAAGATGCCGGCGGTAAGTCTCGGCCGTCACGGCTACCGGTACCGCGTTTGCCTGTCAGGATGTCGGAATCGTGGTAATCGGACCACGCGTTCACGCTTGAACTGTACGCTTTGCGAAGGGGAATGCCAAAGCAACCGCTTCTCGTGTGGTCATACTGCACCTTGGACGGCTACACTGATCGTTTCGCAAAGCTGGCGTTTGTCGTTAGATCTGGGTAGAATCAGCATATCGTGGCCCAGGGGGTGTGTATGGTTGCCATGAGCCAGTGGCCGTCGCTTGGCCGTTTCGTTTCGGCGAGACGTGTCCGCTGAGGCCGGTGAATGGCCCGCATATCCGCTCCCCGATCCCGTTACGAAAACGTCGGCAATCGGTAGCTGAAAGGAGCTTATAGTATGCGAGCCTCACCCCGGCAGGTCTTGGTGTCCCTGTGCGCGATGTTCTGCTTCGCCATTGGGGGTCCTCAATTTCTCCTCGGAGCAGCTTCGGATGACGGCCTTTGGCAGGATGCCGAACAGCATCGCACCGCCAACGTCCAATGGGGCAGCGCCCTGAAGTCATATCGGCTGGTTCAGCTTGATCAGACGCTTCTGATGCAAAGCCTGCATAAAGCACCGCATGAGTCCGCCCTGCGCGCGGACCACTCGCCGTCCGTGATCACCCTGCCCATGCCCGACGGAAGCTACCAGCGGTTCAGCTACGTCGAGTCGCCGGTGATGGCCCCGGAATTGGCGGCCCAGTTTCCGGAAATCAAGACTTATGTTGGCCAAGGTATCGATGATCCTCATGCGACGGTGCGATTCGACTGGACGCCGGCCGGGTTCCATGCGCTGATTCGTTCCCCCTCGGGTTCGGTATTCGTGGATCCGTCCGCCAGGGGACAGACGACACAATACGTCAGTTTCTATCGCCGCGACATCGATCCGGAAGCCGCGGCTTGGACCTGCCTCACCGACGACCACATAGAGCTTTCCGAAGGGTTGATGGAAACCGAGGCCGGCCCGTTGGGCGCCGGTTCGGGCAGCCAGCTCCGAACGTATCGCATCGCGATTGCCACCACCGCCGAGTACACAGCCTACAAGGGTGGTGTCGCACAGACCCAATCTTCGCTCGCCACTATGGTCAATCGCATCAGCGGGATCTATGAGCAGGAGTTCACGATCCGTCTTCAACTGGTGGCCAACAACAACCTGCTGATTTACACCAACAGCGCGACCGACCCTTACAGCAATGGCGACTTGAGCACGATGATCAATGAGAACCAGACCAATATCGACAGCGTCATCGGCTCGGCCAACTATGATATCGGCCACGTCCTGGGGACGCAGCCCAGTGGTGCCAGCGGCCTGGCGGGCGTCAGCGTGGTTTGCAGCAATAGCAAGGCGTTGGCGGGCTCCGCCTGCGAGCCGTGGGATGACGAGTCGTTCACCATTCAGATCATCATTCATGAGATGGGTCATCAACTCGGGTCACACCACACCTGGAACGGTCTTGGCTGCGCCGCCGACCAATGGGGCAGTGCGACGGCGTGTGAGCCGGGCAGCGGAACGACGGTCATGTCCTATGCCGGTTCCTGCGGGGTGGATGACATCCAGCGATGGAACGATGATTACTTCCACGCAATCAGCTATGAGAAAATCCGTGCTTACTGCTCGACCGGCACGGGCGGGACGTGTGGCACCCTCACTGCGACAGGCAATACCGCCCCCTCACTCACCGTGCCCGGACCGTATACCATTCCCAAGCAGACGCCGTTCACCCTGACGGCCACCGCCAGCGATCCCAACGGTGATCCGCTGACTTACTGCTGGGAAGAAATGGACTTGGGGCCCCGGCAGGCCCTGACCGACCCGGATAACGGCAGCAGTCCGCTCTTCCGCTCCTGGCCGCCCTCACCCGACCCCTCTCGGACCTTCCCGCGGCTCAGCGATTTGCTGAACAACACGACACCCCTCGGCGAGCAACTTCCCAATACGAACCGCACATTGAAAATGCGCTGCACAGTCCGCGATAACCGCGCCGGAGGCGGAGGCGTGACCAATGGCGATACCATTCTCACGGTGACCACGTCAGCCGGACCGTTCCGGGTGACCTCCCCGAACTCCGCGGTCACTTGGTATGGTTCCGGGGTAGTGACATGGGACAGGGCATCGACTCACTTGGCGCCTGTCAACTGCAGCTACGTCAACATTCGCCTCTCGGTCGACGGCGGTCTCACGTATCCGTACCTCCTGGCCAGCAACACCGCCAATGACGGCTCTGCGGGCGTGGTCATGCCGGAAACATCCAGCAGCCAGGCACGCATCAAGGTGGAAGCCGTCGGAAACGTCTTCTTTGACATCAGCGACACCAACTTCAGTTTTGTATGTCCGGGGCCGGGCGTTGCGACGAACGTCTCTGCCTCTGACGGCGGCTACCCCTACGTCTATGTCACCTGGACGTTGCCGGCGGGCGCCTTGTCGCACTGCGAGATCTGGCGCAACACCACGAACAACAGCGGCACAGCCACCAAGATCGAGGATAACTGGACCACGACCGGTTACCAGGACGCCTCCTGCACCCCATATACGACTTACTACTACTGGATCAAGGTCGTCAATCTCTGCGGCGGGACGAGCAGCTTCAGCGCGTCTGACAGCGGCTGGCGGGGGCTGGCGCCGCCGGCGAATGTGACGGCGTCCGACGGTGATTACATCGATAAGGTGCGGGTCGCTTGGGAGGCTGCTGCCGGGGCGACGCATTACCGCGTCTATCGCAACACGACCAACAACAGCATCACGGCCACGGCCATGACCTCGTGGATTCCCGCGCTGTGGTGGGACGACACCACAACCTCCCCCGGCGCGCTATATTACTACTGGGTTCAGGCTGCCATGAGCAGTACTGGCGATCATCCGAGCGACTTCAGCGCGTACAACACCGGCTGGCGGGCACTCACCCCTCCGATTGTCGAGGCTTCCAAGGGGACTTCGGCCGACCACGTTCTCGTGCAATGGAACAGCCCGACGGGCGCGACCCACTATTGCGTGTATCGCGGTGTGTCCAGCGACCCCGGCCAGGCCACAGCGCTGACGGGATGGATCACCGACACCAGCTACGCCGACACGACGACGCCGGCGGGAGTGTCCTACTACTACTGGGTAAGAGCGGCTGTCTCCAGCTCCGGCTTACGGGCAACCGGCTTGGTCGTCAATGACGTTGGGTGGAAGGCGTTCACGCCGCCGGCCAACGTGTCCGCGACCGACGGTACGGACGACACCCGCATTCTGATCACGTGGGACGCATCGCCGATGGCGACGTACTATCGCGTCTACCGCAGCTCGACGAACGACCCGGCCACCGCATCGGCACAGGGCTCCTGGCAGACCGCCACGAGCTACAGCGATTACACTGCGTACTGCGTGGATTTCTATTACTGGATCAAAGCCGCCGCGACTTCCACGGGCACCAAGGCCAGCGATTTCAGCGCCGGGGATGTCGGCTGGCGGGCCCTGCCGCCGCCGACGAACACCAGCGCGACCGATGGCGCGTCCACCAACCACGTGCAGATCACGTGGAATCTCAGCCCCGTATCCGGTTGCTACTATCGTGTCTATCGGGGCAGCAATTCCAATCCGAAGATGTCTTCGCCCCTGGGGGACTGGGCGTATGAAGTGACCTCGTTCGACGACACGACCGCGACGCCGGGCCTGACATATTACTATTGGGCCAGGGCCTCTATGGATCCGCAGGGGACGCGCGATTCGGTCAGCAATTCGAACACCGGCTGGCGGGCATTGACCGGCCCGACCGCGACGGCCAGTGACGGAACCTCCGTGGATCACGTCGCCGTTTCGTGGCCGACGGTCGAGGGCGCTTCCTATTACCGCGTCTATCGCAGCACGACGCCCGGCTCAAGCACGGCTGCGCCAGTATCGAGCTGGCGGACGAACACGAGCTACTACGACACGTCGGCGACCCCCGGCCAAACCTACTATTACTGGGTCAAGGCGGCCGTCGATTCGAGCGGCACCCACGAGAGCGCGTTCGGCCGGGGCAACTCCGGATGGCGGGCAAAGGACTGTAACAACAACGGGGTCCCCGATCAAAACGATCCCGATGCTGATGGCGACGGGGTACCCAACGACTGTGACAACTGCCCGAACACGGTCCCCGGCGCGACCGTCGACGCAAACGGTTGCCCGCCGCTGATTGCCCCGGACTTCAACCGCGACGGCGATGTCGATCCGGACGACCTCGCCGTCTTCGAACTCTGTGCGTCCGGCCCGGGCATCCCCTGCGCCAGCGGCTGTGGCAGCAGTGATTTTGACAACGACGGCGACGTTGACCAGGCTGATTTCGCCGTCTTCGAACGGTGCTTCAGCGGCGAGAACGTGCCGGCCGGCGCGGCTTGCGCGAACTGATGTGCAGTTTGGTCAGCCCAGCCATTGCACTGGCGGCTTGTCCGCTCGTGCGCGGCCGTGCCCTGTCAGACTCTGAGTCTCTCGCCGGAGTTGCGGACAGCCTGTTCATAATCGGTGCCGTGCCGTACAATTCGCCCGTCAGTTCGAGAGGCGACACGGCATGTCTCACAGAATCCGCATTGCACCGCGCGGCTTGGCCATGCTGGCCATGGTCGGCCCATCGCTCGTCTGGTGCGCCGAGTACATCGGCTCAGGCGAGGTGATTCTCGCCACGCGCACCGGGGCGCTGCTGGGCACGGCCGCATTGTGGGCGATCGTCGCGGCCATCGTCCTGAAGTGCAGCATCGGAATGGCCGGTGCGCAGTGGACGGCGGTTACTGGCGAGGGAATGATCGACCTCTTCCGGCGGATGCCGGGCCCGCGGCACTGGTTCATCTGGCTCGTCCTGGCCGTGCAGTTCCCCGCTGCAATCGTCTCCATCGGCGCGCTGGCCAAGGTCGCCGGCGTCTTTCTGAACTCGCTGCTGCCCTTGCCCGGCGGAGCGATCACCTGGGGAGCGGCCGCCTCCGTCTTTGCGGTCAGCGTCTCATGGGCCGGGCGTTTCGATCTGCTCAAGGCGGTGATGAGCGGCCTGGTGATGATCATCGTCGTTGGCGTGCTCTACGTCGCTGTGACAGTGCTGCCGCCGCTGGCCGACATCGCCCGCGGATTGGTCGGACTCGAACCCATGTCCTTGCCGTCTTGGGCACCCGATGCCGGCCCAAACGGTTCACCGTGGCGAGAGATTCTCCCGCTCATGGGCTGGGCAGCCGGCGGATTTGCCAGCCAGGTCTGGTATACCTATTGGGTTCTTGGCGCCGGCTACGGCATGGCCGCGGGACGCGGATACGGCAAGAGCGCCGACGAGCACCGCCTGGCGATCCTGACGTCCGAAGAGGCCCGCACCTTGCGAGGCTGGTGTCGTGTGGTCCGGACCGATGCAATCGTGGCAGCGTCCATCGGCGTCGTCATCACCGCCTGCTTTTGCCTGGCCGGGGCGGGCGTCTTGCGGCCCGAGCGTCTGGTTCCCCAGGGAGAGGAGGTCGCCTTCACTCTCTCCCGTCTCTTCTCAAGCCGATGGGGTGTGCTGGGCGCCAAGTTGTTCCTGATCGCCGGCTCGGCAGCCATGATCAGCACCCAGGTCGGTCAGCTTGCAGGCTGGCCGCGGCTGCTTGCCGATTGCATCCGAATCATCTGCCCGCCCTTTTCACGCTTCCCGCACGTCTGGCAATTCCGGGCCTTCTTGCTCTTCTTTGTGCTCACCAACCTCGTTGCAGTCGTCTTCTTTGACCCGGTCAGGCTTGTTAAGCTCGGCGGTCAGCTTGACGGCATCCTTCTCACGCCGCTACAAGCGTTGGCGATTCTTGCGGCGTTCTTCCTGATTCTGCCCAAGCTCGTTCCGCGCCACGCCCTCCGTGAGCTTCGTCCCGGCTGGCTGTTGGTCGTGTTGCTTGCCATCGCGGCAGTCCTCTTCGGAATCCTGTGTTTCACCGTGTTGCCCGGCAGTGTCCGGTCGCTTCTCACGTCGTGAGGCCGGTACCGGTCAGTTGGCGCCTGCCGGCGCACCCACTAGAATACCTGCACGCCGAGGCGCCTGGGACACATCGCCAGGCACGATTCTGACAAGCAGGAAGTTGTAGTAACATGAGCAGGCATCAACCTCGCAACATCGATCGATTGAAACTCAAGCACTCGTTTGTCCTTGCGTTGACCATCGGCCTGTTGTGCGTGGGTGGCTGCGATAGGGACCAACCGTCGCCTGCGGTGCCGTCACCGGACAGCCGACCCGTTACTGCGCCGCAGGCCACTACCGACATTGACACGACTCCGGCCGTGAAGCCCCCTCATGGCGGCCGTCTCCTGACCATGCCGGACAAGCAGGGGTACATCGAGTGGGTCGTCGACGCCGGACGGCTTTATGTGCTGGACGCTGCGGGCGGCCCGGCTAAGGCAGTTGAAAACGTCGTGCTGACCATCCCGTCGGACACCGGACCGCAGCAGTTTGCCTTGATACCCTGTGGAGATGAGGCGTTCGATGGTGCGTGCTGGACGCATTCTGCGCCGCAACTGCGTGATGAGCACGCCTCAGCGGTGCTTCGATTCCAGTTCGAGGGCGGACCGGTGCGCATTCTGATTAGCGAGAAACCGCCGACGGCCCCAATCGAGGATCCTCTGCCCCGGCCCACGGAAAAGCTGCCGAATCAATGAGTCTGCCCGTCGTTCGATCCGTCGTGACCGTCACGTTGAACCCGACCATCGATCGGATTATCGAAGTCCCCGATTTCCGTGTTGGCGCGCACCTGAGGGGTCGCATGCGGTCGCTGCTGCCGGCCGGAAAGGCAATCAACGTCTCGCGAGCCATGGCCGCCCTCGGGTCGCCGAGCACCGCGGCCGGTTGGGTGGGAGCCGAATCGTTAGCGTTGTTCGAGGACGCCCTGCGTCAAGCGGGCGTGGCCGTCCGCCTGACTCCGATCACCGGAGCCACCCGCGAGAACATCACGATCGTCGATCCGGTCGGGCACACCGAAACCCACATTCGCGACACCGGACCGACGGTGACCCAAGATGATATTCAGCAACTGACAACCGAGCTGACCACCCTCTCCAATCCCGACTGCCTTCTCGTTTTCACGGGATCGTGTGCCCCCGGCCTGGACGCCAGCCGGTTTGTTCAGCTACTGCGGGCGTGCATGGACGGAGGTGCTCACGTCGTGGTGGACAGTTCCGGCGATCATCTTCGTGAAGCGGCAAAGCTGCCTTTGTGGCTGCTCAAGCCGAACCTTTTCGAACTCGGCGAATTGCTCGGCTTTCAGATTTCTCACGAAAGCGAAGTAATCGAGGCCGGCCGCCGGCTCAACGAGCACATACCGCTCGTCCTGGTCACAATGGGTGAACGAGGGGCGATGTGCTTTGCCGAAGGACGGGTCTTCAAAGGCCGGGCGCCGGTTCCGCCCGATAGCGTCCGTAGCACGGTCGGCTGTGGCGATGCCATGCTGGCCGGCTTTCTCGCCGCGACCACGCGTCCGGATTGGCAGGTCGAGAACGCCTTCCGCCAGGCCCTGGCCGTCTCGGCGGCATCGGCCATGACCGATCAGCCCGCGGTCTTCCAGGCCTGCGACGTCAACCAGTTGTTGCAAGACAGTGAAATCGCTGATGTTAGGCTCGGAGGCGGATGATCGACCTGAATTCGGGGTTCTGCGGTATGAGTTGGCCGTGCCGAGTTTTGTATATATAATATTAGAGGGCATGACGTGGAGTTCCGATGGATAACGTGGAATCAGTCGAAGGTGACAAGCCACGGCGTCACGCCCGAGGAAGCGGAATGGGTGATTGAGATTGCCGCCGAACCGTACCCACAGTATCGGAAGGATGACAAACTGGCCTGCTGGGGGCCGACATCAAGCGGAAGGCTGCTGTAGGTTGTCTACGTCCTCGACGAGGATGACAGCGCGTTGGTTATTCACGCGCGCCCGCTGACAACCCGCGAGAAGCGCCGCTGGAACCGCCAACGACGACGAAGAGGTAAGCGATGAAAAGACACTCAAAGAAGAAACCGATCTCCCAGCTCAGCCCAGCGGAGTTGGACGCGTTGTCCGAGGAGTTTGACCGGGAATTCGTCGTGGACACTTTCGGTCCGTTGCCTCGCTCGGTGAAGAATCGCCTGGACCGAGCCAAACGCAAGCCCGGCCGCCCGCGGATCGGAGCCGGGTCGCAAGCGATTTCCGTGACCATCGAGAAGAAGCTGCTGCAGAGAATCGACCAGGTCGCCCGCCGTCGCAAGACGACCCGCGCCCAACTCATTGCTCGCGGCTTGCGTACCGTTTTGCAGGAAGAACAACTCGCCGCCGCTCGTTGACCCCGACGACAAACGCTGACCCGACCTTTAACGATAGAGTCGCTCCCGGTCGATGTACTCGATAACGCTTTCCGGCACCAGGTAGCGAATCGATCGCCCCTCGCGGACTCGCGCGCGTATTTGTGTGGCGGAGATGTCGATCCGCGGCGTATCGAGAATCCCTTCGCGCAGCCGCTGGACCTGGGCGAGCGACAGGCAGCCGAACAGCGTCGAAAAGTCGGGCGTTTCAAAGCCTGGGCGCACGGCAGTGACGATGCGGCAGAGATCGACGAGTTCGGCGATTTGGTACCAACTGTGCAGTTCCGGCAGCGTGTCGCCGCCGATCAGCCAGTACAGGGGCACATCGGCACCAAGCTGTCGGCGATACGCCTGGACCGTCAGAAGAGTGTAGCTCGGTCCCTCGCGTCGAAGCTCGATATCGCTGACCTCGAAGGCCGGCTCATCGGCGATGGCCAGATGCACCATGGCCAGGCGGTGCTCAGGAGATGCCAGATCGCTGCCCGTCTTGTGTGGTGGAGAGGCCGAGGGGATCACGATCGTCCGCTCGACGCCCAGTTGCTCGGCGGCGGCGCGCGCAATAATCAGGTGCCCGACGTGTATGGGATTGAAGCTTCCGCCGAAGAGCAGCAAGCCGCCGCGTGCCATTGTCCAGCCCTCGATCACGGCCGTGAATATAAACGCGCGGCCGCCGTGCAGCCAGCCATGCCCGTCATTGCCCTGCCTGGGCATCCTCGAAATCGATCACCATGCCGGCGATGCGGATGCCCGGGTAATCGCCCTCCAGAAGAACGGCCCCGGTCTTCCACATCGCCGCAGCGCAGGCCGGCGGCTGCGCGGCTTCCGCGCTCGGACCGTAACAAACAAGCCGATACTCGTCCGCACTGACAAATGGAAAAACCAGAAACCAGCCGCTGAGCCGCTGCACGCGTCGGACTTCGCCGACCTCGGGTGAGAGCCAGAGGTAAGTTGTCAGATCAACGATGGCCACCCACGGGAAGCGTATTCTCAGGTCCACCCGAATCCGAACGCACCCCTCAAAACGCCCGGCCGGACACTCGATGTCCTCGATGCCTTCGAACTCGGTGCATCGATAGAGCCTGCCCTTCGCCTGCGGAATGCCCCGGTAATTGTAGTAGACTACCGCAGTCTCGCTGGTGATCGTTTTCTCCGATTCCAACTCCAACGGCATCGGATCGGCGGCGTCGGTCAAACGAAAGAAGATGCCCGTGCCCCCGTCAAGGGGGGCTCGCGGTCTTCGCTGAGTCAAGCCGTCACGACCGGCGGGCTGCGTCGCCGCCGGCTCATCGGCCGTTCGCGTGGCGACCCGTTTGAGGTCCAGGTACTCCTCGAGCTTCAGGAACGGTCGGTCTTCAAGAACTCCTTCCCGCAATCGTTCCCGGTCAACCTGCCTGACATGCATTCGGATCGGCCGGCCCTCGCGCTCGGGCAGTTCGATTCGCTCGTAGAGCCACCGGCCAAGGCGGTTGGCACGCAGGCAAGACTCAAATCTGCCGGTACGCTGCGCCTGGAGTGCTTGAGAAACGTTCTCGTTCGACGGACGCCATTGCCCGATGCATCCTGCCAGGCAAAGCGCCATCAACGGGCTGCAGCAGATGGCCATTGTCCCGCCGCCGGGACGTCGTCCCGCGACAATGCGTTCCGGGCGGACCGCCTCTGATTTGTCAAAGTCAGACACCGACATCATGGGAGGGTTATTTCTTGTCCGTCGAGGACTGCAGCAGCCGCTTGACCACGGGACCGAAACCCTTCGTCGGTGTACCGGCCATCGCAATCTTGCCGTCGCGACCGATCAAGAACGTTGCGGGAATGGCGCTGACCTCGTACCTTCGTGCGCTTGGGCTGAACCAGCCCTTTCCGTCAAAAACGATTCGCCAGGGTATCTTCTGAGAGCTGAGATAGCGGTTCAGCGCTTCCCTGTCCTGATCCAGACTGATCCCGATGATCTCGAAGCCCGACTTGTTATGCGTCTTGTACGTCTCGATCAGCTCGGGCATGGTCATGACACACGATGGGCACCATGTCGCCCAGAAATCGATCAGAACGACCTTGCCCTTGTATTGCGTCAGATCGACCGGCTTGCCTTCCAGGTCCTGCCCTTCAATGGCCGGCGCCGTCTTGCCGATCCACTTGAGGGCCGCTTCGCGCGGTTGCAGAACCTCTTTGAGATTGGAGACGAAGGAAAACTTGCTGCGAAGCGTCTTGTACAGGTCGGAGACCTCCGTGGTACGGCCGGCTTCCAACATCGCGTCGGCAATCAGAATCGCCGAGTCGAACACCTGCTGCCAGACGTCCATGACCGCGTCCATCTTTTCACTGGCTTTGTCCCATTCCGCCTTTGCCTCGTCCACGCGGTCGGACGAAACCATTGCCATGAACCTGACCTGCCGGACACGCCACGCATCCTGAATACTGGTCGATCCCTTCAGATATTCATCAGTGAGCAAGAGCAACTGGTCGGCCTTTTCGAGAGCTGCGGCCGACTCGATCATGGCTAAAAGGATTGCCTGCCTCTCGGTGGTGGCAGCCTTTTTCAGCAGAGCCTCGAGGGCCGCAAGACGCTCGGACTCGATCGCTTGGCGGGTCTTCTTGATCTTCTCCGCGTAGTGACTCTGCAAGTCCGCCAAAGAGGCGAAACTCGCAGGTTCCGCCGCCGCTTGCTCGGCCGCACGTGCCGACATCCATGGCGCCGGGGCGCACAGGAGCCCGATCGCGAGAGTCGAAATAGTCAGTCGTCGCATTCAGCGTTCCTTTCAAAGGCGTTTCGTGCGGCGCGGATGAAAGCCCGCAGCTTGCCGGGGTCTTTTCGCCCCGGCGTTTCTTCCGGCTCCACACCGGAAGACACGTCCACCGCCCAAGGCCGGGCGATTCGTATCGCATCGGCTACATTATCCGGATTCAAGCCGCCTGCCAAGATGATAGGTGGCCATCCGTCCAATTGCCCGGCCCTGCGAGCCTCCTCCACCCAGTCCCAACAAAAGGCCTTTCCGGTCCCGCCGGCACGGTTAGGATCGTAAGTATCAAGGATCACGGCCGTCGGGCGCCACGATCCCTCGCCCCAAAACGGTGTCACAGCCGCAAACGTCGAATCACGTACCGCCAGCGGTTGGATGATCGCAAAGCCGACGTCGCAAAGGCGGGTCATCATGCCGATCGTGACATCACCGTGAACCTGGAGGAGGGTCACTCGGCTGCGAATGAGCAAGGTCAGGAGATCATCGTCGATCTGATCGCCTGCGACCCCTATCAGAGCAACGGGCGTCACGAAAGGCGGCAGGGAATCCAGGATGGCCGCCCCCGTAGACAGGTCGATCTGTCGGGGGCCGGCATAGAAGTTCAGACCGATGGCGTCGGCGCCGGCTTGGACGGCCTGAAGCGCATCCTCGACACTCGTAATGCCGCAGATCTTGACTCGCACGTTTCGATTCCGTCCCCCAGCTATGCGGCCGGCGGCCGGAATATTAGGGCTATCATGTCAGGCGGTCAACGCCGGGCGAACTGTTCGGACGATCGTATCGCCCGGAGCGGGCGGCGGATTCGCCTTTTCTTGGTATGATCTCACGGATAGACTGCGGGGAGGAGGAAGGACCCATGTCGGACTCTCAGGATCCCGATTCGATGCCGAGCACCAGCGCGACACAGCCTGGCCGCGAGGCCGGTGGGCTCGGGCGAGTTCTCCTCACCGGTGCGTCCGGCTTCGTCGGAGGGTACGTGCTCCGAGAGCTGGTCGATCAAGGGTATCGGCCGGTGTGTGTTGTCCGACGGCCGAAGGACTTGTCGGCGCGCCTGCCGTCGCAGACTGCGGACGCGTGCGATATTCGGGCGGGCGATCTGTTTGATGTCTCCTCGCTTGGCCAGGCCGCGGCCGGCTGCGCAGGCGCGATTCATCTGGTCGGGATCATTGAGGAGAATCCCCGCGCCGGTGCCACCTTCGAGCGGATTCACGTTGAGGGAACGCGGAATGTGCTGCAGGCCTGCCGATCGGCCGGAGTCAATCGTTATGTCCACATGTCGGCGCTGGGCAGTCGGCCGGATGCGCCGAGTCGATACCACCGGACCAAGGGGCGGGCCGAGGAGCTTGTTCGCGAAAGCGCGTTGGCGTGGACCATCTTTCGCCCCAGCCTGATCCACGGCCCGGAAGGCGATTTCATGCGGATGATGAAATCCTTCTGCACGGGCGGGCTCCGCCGGCCTGTGATGCCCTATTTCGGGAGCGGCAACGCTCGCATTCAGCCGGTGAGTGTTCGCGATGTGGCGACGTGCTTTGTCGCCGCCCTGATGAAACCCGAGACCGTCGGCAAAACCTACGACCTTGGCGGGCCGGCTCAGTACACCTGGCGCGAGTTCTACGACATCTGCGCCGAGGCGATCGTCGGGCATCGACGGTTGAAGGCTCCTGTTCCTGTTTTTCTCGCAAAGCTGATGGCACGGACCATCTTGCCCCTGACGCCTTCCTTCCTGATGCCCTACAAGTTCAATGTGGAGCAGGTGCAGATGAGCCAAGAGGATAATGTCTGCGATATTGGACCGGTACAGCGGGATTTCGGCCTGACACTTCGTGATTTCCGTCAGGAAGTAGCGACCTACGCTGATCAGATACCCTGACTTGACGAGCCGGCGGCTTTATGCCGCCGGTCTTCGCGGGACGACGCAGGAACAGTGTGAAGAAAACCGAGGGGATAAACCCCTGGTCTTGACGAGCCGGCG
>DAOOIV010000111.1 GCA_035384605.1 Phycisphaerae bacterium | reverse complement strand
AATGAGGATAGCAATCCTCCACGCGAGAGGCCCCAGAAAGGATTCTGGGGCCAGCGAGCAACCCGTCTGCACTGCTCGCAGAGCAGTGGCACACGGGGACAGAGCAGTGGCACACGGGGACAGAGCAGTGGCACACGGGGAACCACCGGGCCAATCCTGGCCCTGCTGGCGACCCTTCTGGTGGCACCCTTGGTGTCAGCCCAGACGACCCAGCCGGCGAACTTGACCGAAGGCGTCGGGCTGACGGTCTACAACCAGGATTTCGCCATCGTCCGCGAGCGGCGGACGATGCCGCTGGCGGCCGGGCGGTCGGAGGTGAAATTCAAGGATGTGGCCGCGACCATCGTGGCCGATACCGTCCACTTCCTGAGCCTCAGGCCGGCCGGTGATGCCAAGGTCATCGAGCAGAACTATGAATTCGACCTGGTCAGCGCCAATAAGCTGCTGGACAAGTACATCGACAAGGACATCGGCCTGATCACGCGCGATGGAAGCCTCATCGAGGGCAAACTGATGAGCTTCGACGACGGCCAGGTCGTGCTGGCCGTCAGGGACGGGATTCAGATGGTCCCGCGGGGCAAGAACGTGCGTGATATCCGCTTCTCGGCCCTGCCCGGCGGCCTGTTGACCCGGCCGACGCTGGTCTGGCTGGTCAACGCCAAGCAGGCCAGCGACCACCTCGTTGAGGTCTCGTACCGGGCCAACGCGGTCAACTGGAGGGTGGACTACCGGGCGCTGGCCGATGCCGACGGGAAGATGCTCGACCTGTCGGGATGGGTGACCATCGACAACCGCTCCGGGCGGACCTACGAGGATGCCCGCCTCAAGCTGATGGCCGGCGAGGTGCACGTGGTCAAACCGCAGGAAGAACGCTTTAGGAGGAGAATCGCCGCCGGGGTTGAGGTAGCGTTCGCTCGCTTGGACACGCCGGCATTTGAGGAGAAAGCCTTCGCCGAGTACCACCTGTACGAGTTGTCGCGCCCGGCGACGATCAAGGACCAGCAGGTCAAGCAGATCGAGTTGATCAATATCGAGCAGATTCCCGTCAAGCGAAAGTACCAGTATCGCGGCGAAGGGGACAACGTGCATGTGATCCTGGAGTTCAAAAACGCCAAGGAAACGCGCGAAGGGTTGGGCATCCCGCTGCCCAAGGGACCGATCCGCGTGTACCAGATGGATGCCGACAAGCAGAACGAGTTCATCGGCATGGACTCCATCGAGCACACGCCCAAGAACGAGGACATCAAGATCAGGATCGGCACCGCCTTCGACATCAAGGGCGAACGGGTGCAGACGAACCTGAGGCGCCCTGGCGAGGGCGTCGAGGACAAGGACTGGCGGATTCGTCTGAGAAACCACAAAGACCAGCCGGTCAAGGTCGAGGTACTCGAACGGCTCGAGGTCGGTGGCCGCAACTGGGAGATCCGCGAGGCCAGCCACGAATGGAAGAAGAAGGATTTCCAGACGATCACGTTCGACGTGAACGTGCCCGCCAATGGCGAGGTCACGATCACCTATAGCGTGGAGTACACATGGTGAGCAGGCAGGGCATGGTCGGAGTCGCCAACGGCGACGCAGACCTGCCGATTGAGGGTTCCCGGCTTCGCCAAAGGCTACGTCGTGGCAAGCGGGGTTCAGTGTCGCTGGTGCGAGAATCCTTTCTCGCACCCATTCGGGCGGCGAATCCTTTCGCCCCCCATCGTCGCGGGATAGGAATCCCGCGGGTGAGAGCGGCCGAGATAGGGATCTCGGCCGAGCGAGGATTGAGGGCTCAGGAAGGTAGGGCATGGTCGGAGTCGCCAACGGCGACGGAGACCTGCCGATTGAGGGTTCAGGGTTCAGGAATAACGAGGAGAGCCAGGAGCTAACAGCCAGAAGCCAAAAGCTGAGAGCTTCCTTCGGGAGAACAGATCATGACATGTCGCACACTCGCACTGATCATCGTCGCAGCCGTCGCCGCTCCGGTTTTCGCCCAGGAATCCGCCAAACCGGAAACGGGCGTGAGGTTGACCATCTACAATGACAACTACGCCTTGGTGAAAGACCGGCGCATGCTCGATGAGCCGCTCAAGGCAGGGATCAACCTGATCCGCTTCCGAGACGTAGCCGGCACCATCGACGCCACCAGTGTGTACTTCCGCTCGCTGACCGACGCGGAGGCCTCGGTGGTCGAGCAGAACTACGAGTTCGACCTGGTCAACGCCGACAAGCTGCTCCGCAAGTACATTGACAAACCGATCACGGCCCACACGGCCGACGGGCAGGTGTACGAGGGCACGCTGATGAGCTTCGACCAGCGACAACTGGTGCTCGCCAAAGACAAGGAGAAAGGCCCGATCTGCATGGTCGAGCGCGGCGAGAACATCAAGCGCATCCAGTTCAGCTCGCTGCCCGAGGGCCTGCTGACCCGCCCGACGCTGGTCTGGGAGCTGGCCACCGGCAAGGAGGGCAAGCACACCGTCGAGGTGAGCTACATTGCCAACAACATCCGGTGGCGAGCGGACTACAACCTCGTTCTGAACCCCGATGACACCAAGATCGACGTCTCTGGATGGGTCACCCTCGAAAACAACACTGGCACGGCCTACAAGGATGCGGCGGTCAAGCTTCTGGCCGGCGACCCGAAGATCGATTTCCGCAACTTCAACTTCGGCTTCGGCCAGGACTACTACAAGATCATGATGACCAAGCTCGCCCCCACGACCGCCAAGGGCGAAGACGTCAGCCGGGCCTTCGGCGAGTACCGGATGTACACGCTGCCAGAGCCCACCACGGTCAACAACAACCAAATCAAGCAGATCGAGCTGATCAACAGCCCCGGTGTGGCCGTGACCAAGACCTTCCTGTACGACGGTGCCAAGATGCAGTGGTCGTGGGGAGGCTGGTATCACGACCCCGGCTTCGGGCGGGAGGAGAACAAGAAGGTCAACGTCCTGATCGAGATCGAAAACCGGGCCGACCGCAACCTGGGCATCGCCCTGCCCAAGGGCAAGTGCCGGGTGTACAAGAAAGACATCGACGGGGCGCTGGAATTCATCGGCGAAGATCAGATCGACCACACCTCGCGCGACGAGCGGGTGGTGCTCTACATCGGCGACGCCTTCGACATTGTCGGCGAGCGCAAGCAGACCGACTTCCGCAAGATTTCCAATACCGTTTTCGAGGAGGCCTTCGAGATCAAGGTCCGCAACCACAAGAAGGAAGCGGTGACGGTCAAGATCCTCGAGAAGCTCTACCGCTGGAGCGAGTGGGAGATCATCAAGAAGAGCTCGGACTTCGAGCAGCTCAACGCGCGAACGGTGATCTTCCCCGTCGAGATCAAACCTGACGGGGAAGCGGTGGTCACCTACCGGGTAAGGTATCGGCATCCGTAAGGGGCAATTTGGCCTTGCACCGGTCCCGATCCGAAGCAACCATGCCCGCCGCTGCCCTCGGCGCAATCCGCCTCAGCATTTATAATCCCCTCCTTGCCAAGCACCGGTCATCCTGCCGGGTGGAGGACCCATGGCAGCAGAGATCATTGACGGCAAAGCACTTGCCGAACGAATGCGGGCGGAAATTCGGCACCAGGTCAAGACCTTGGCAGCCGAAGGACGCCAGCCCAAGCTGGCGGCGATCATCGTCGGCGAGCCGGCGGCAGGCATGGTGTATGCCCGTTCACAAGCCCGCCAATGCTCGGATATGGGCATCGAATACGAGCTGGTCCAGGTGCCTGAGGCTTGCGGTGCCGGATGCCTCTGCGAGCAAATCGACCGGCTGAATCGTGACGACAGCGTCACGGGCATCATGCTGCACCTGCCACTGCCACCGGAAATCGACGCCCCCTCCATGCAGTACCGTATCGACCCTTACAAGGACGTAGAGGGCGTGAACCCGGCGAACATCGGCATGGTTTTCTACGGCCAGCCGATCATCGCCCCCTGTACCGCCCTGGCGGTCGTCGAGCTGATCAAGGAGACCGGCATGCAGCTCCGCGGAGCCAACGCGGTGGTCGTCGGCCAAGGTGCCATCGTCGGATTGCCGATCACCGTGTTCCTTGTCCAGCAGTTCGCCACCGTCACCGGCTGCCACGTGGCCACCCGCGACCTGGCGGCCCACACCCGACAGGCAGACCTGCTCGTTGTCGCAGTCGGCAAGGCCGGCTTGATCGGTGCCGAGCATGTCAAACCGGGAGCAGTGGTCATTGATGTGGGGATCAACCAGACACAAACCACCGACGCGAATGGCAAGACGATCTCCAAGACCGTCGGCGATGTCGACTTCGACGCCGTGCGCAAGGTGGCCTCGGCCATCACCCCCGTGCCCGGCGGCGTCGGCCCGGTGACCGTCGCCATGTTGCTGCGGAACACGGTCGAAGCCGCACGAAAACAGTTGGCCCGACGTCAACTGGCCAATCCCAAGGATACCACCGGACAATCTTCATGCGCGGCATCATCGCGGCTATAACTTCCCGAATTGCGCTGACGGCCTCCACGGCCAGCATCGTCTGTGGGTCTGCTTTCGCCGTCGCCCGCGCCGACCGACTGACGGAATCCCGCCCGGCACTATCAACGACGCAACCAGGGGTCGCAGAGTATCAGCGCGGCGTGCGAATCAACTGGCGAGATCGAGAGGTAGAAGTCGACGGGCAGGTCGTCTTGCGCGAAGGGGCACTCGAGCTGTTCGCCTGCTCGCCCCTGACGCGCGAGCACGAGAGCATCGTGTGCATTGATGCTCGCCCTCTGCACGTCTTCCAGGCCCTTGGTCTGATCGGCCTTACACCCGGCAGGCCAAGCGATTTCGACCCGGATACCGGCCGGTACTCCCCCGCCAGGGGTGATCCGGTGGAAATCGAGGTTCGTTACCTTCAGGACGGGCGCGTCCGCCGCGAACCGATCGAAAGATGGATGCGCCGCGCCAAGCCCGGCGACAAGCCGGGAACCGGTCTCGATCTGCCGCCTCAACCCTGGGTCTTTGCGGGCTCATACACCACCGACAACGGGTCATTTGCGGCCGACCCGGAAGGCACCGTCATCGCCGTGGTCGATTTCAGCAGTTCGATCGTCGCTCTCCCAGAGTATCACTCCGACAGCAACGCGGAATTGTGGCTGGTTCCGGCCACAGAGCGTATCCCTCCCCTCTACTCCCGCTGCACGCTCGTCTTTCGGCATGGACCGGTCCGCATAAGGCTCGATTCGGTCGGACGAGTGGAGATATCGCAACGGACCATGACTATGGCCGAGGCAACCCGGACCATCCAAAACATCCGGGGTGAAAACCCGAACGTCCGACTATGGCTCACTGTCGATCCGCAATGCCCCGCTGACCGGGAAACCGCTTTTCGCGCGATCCTGGATCGGCTCAAGATACCCGCCGAATCGATCACCATCTCCAGGGCGCCCACCTCGGGCCCGGTCGAGCATAACCCGCAAGGGATGCTCCAGTGGGTCCGCAAAACGACCTCCTCGGAAACCAAGCCGTCTACCGCACAGCCGCCCTGGGCCGCGGCCGCGAGGAGAGTCATCGGGGAACTGGCCACCCGTACGCGAATCTTCGAAGCCAGGACCGAGAACTGGGTCGGATATCTTCAACAGTTGAGGGCCGGCCTCCGAACAGCCCCCATAACGTCAACCGCCCCAAGCACGCAGCCAAATCAATGATTTCTGCTGGAAAAGTGCAAAGCTTCGCTCAGAAACTCACAGGCGTTGACCGAGTTCTGGAGGGGGAAAGCGGCAAATCAGCCCGCCCGAGCAAGTCGTCAAGACGCACGACGGCGCGACGAGCCAGACCGATAATTGCGCTCGCCGGACCACGGCTCGGCGCCGGGGCGCGCGGAAAAAAACGAGGAACTTGAGAAAAGTTCGCCGGAAAACGCAAAAAGACACCAAATAGATGTTGCGTTTGTCCGATACGTATATTATAGATTCTTGCGGTCAGTAGCTTAGCAGTATTGGCAACGGGGCTTCAGCTCAACATGTCCGTCGCACGTACACCTCGGGACCAGCATAAACGTCTGGCAAAGATGTTAGGGTGTCTGGTCGCTTCCATGACGTTAGGGGCAGCCTTCCTGGATTGGTTTCAGCCGAACCAACCGGCTTCGGAAACACCCCGCCGACAACTGATCGCCAGGATCCGCAGCGCCATACACCCGACAGCCGAGGGAAGCACCCCCGTCGAGAGGTGGCATGTGATCCGCGCCGTGGCCGCCTCCGACAACTCCGGCGTCCATTTCATCGTCGATCGGGACGGATCATGGACCGCCACGCCTCATTGGCAGAATCAGAAAGCCATTGGAGAAGCGGGCGTGATCCGCATCGGGTTGCGAACCGAGGGGCGAACCGGCGAAATCACCGTGCCGCAGTGGCAGGCTGCCTGCCAGTTACGCAACAACCTTCAGGAAATGTACAAGATCACCCTCGAACGCTTCATCCCCAGCCCCGGTCTTCGGCTTCCCTCCGGGACCGGCGACACGAGCATGGTCAGATAGCATTCGCAAGTCTTCTGCGATCGAAACGCCTTCAGGACGCATGAGTCCGGGAGGCGTTTTTGCATAGTGCCGATAAACCGGCGCGTGCTAACCGCCGGCAAGAATCGAGCCGATACAGCCAACCGGGGCGGAACAAGCCGACCGCCTGCCGGATCGATACGGCCGACGCATTGCAGCCGCAGCTTGCGGCAAGCACATCGTCTGGTTACTCAGACGCTTCGGTGTCTTCCACCCGTTGACGGTCAGCAAACGGGCTACTTAAAATGCACTTGGGGCACAAGCTCCTGTCGATTGGCTGCTTCGGGCCGCAACCAGTTGTAGACCGACGGCTCATGTTAGGGGATAGTTAGGTGAGTTTCCTGGTACCCGGTTACATCGTGCATGAGCGCTTGGGCGTGGGTGCGCGGGCAACCATTTGGTTGGTCGCCAACCAGCAGACCAACGAGCTTTTCGCCCTCAAGCGGGTGATTCGCCGGGCCACCGATGACAACCGCTATCTCAATCAGGCGAGGAACGATTTCCGGATCTCCTCCATGCTCGACAACCCCTATCTCCGGCGGAGCTTCGAGTTGCGGCGAATCAGGCGCCTGTTCCAGTTGCGCGAGCTGCACATCATCATGGAATACGTCGACGGCCGGACCTTGGAGGAAATCGGGCCCCTCGGAACGCACGGGCTGGTCGGAATCTTCATCAAAGTGGCCAAAGGTCTGCACGCCCTTCACCAGATGGGCTACGTCCACGCCGACATCAAGCCAAACAACATCATTCTCGACGCGAACGGCAATCCGAAGATCATCGATTTCGGCCAAAGTTGCCCGATCGGCCATATCAAAAACCGCATCCAGGGAACACCCGACTACATTGCACCCGAGCAGGTCGAGCGAGGCATGCCGCTGGATCAGCGGACGGACGTTTACAATCTGGGCGCCACGCTCTACTGGGCAATCACCGGTCAGGCCTTTCCGACCGTCATGCCGAGCAAAAAACGCAGAGCCGGTATTGATCTCGCGGGACCACGGGACGCAACGATGCCTCACGAGCTGAATCCCAACATCCCCGTTGCCCTGAGTCGTCTCGTCATGGACTGTTGCCGCCCGAACCCCAAGGACCGTCCGGCCGACATGCGAGAAGTCATACACCGCCTCGAACTCGGTCAACAGATCATGGACAAGAACGAGGCAACCTTGACGGGTCCGGTCGTGCGACGAAAGAGTCCGCTCGGCCAGTTGTCCGCTTCAAACGGTAAGACGGCCAGATGACAACCGTTCGTGCCGCCATTGACACGTTTCGCCGCGCAACGGACCTCAATCTTGAGGACCCGATCCGCTCCGGTTCCCTGCTTTGCCCGCCCGACTACAGTCAGGTGGTCATGACCGGGGACATGCACGGGCATCGCCGCAACTTCGAGAAACTCATCAAGTACTGTCAGCTCGAATGTACCCCTACGCGCCACGTGCTGCTACACGAACTGATCCACGAACAGCCTCAACAGGAAGGGTGGGTCGATCGCTCCGTCGAGCTTCTGCTCGACGCGGCCAAGTGGAAAACGTTCTTCCCCGACCAGGTTCATTTCCTGCAAAGCAACCACGAACTGGCCCAACTGCAGAACCACGAGATCACCAAGGGCGGACGCATGGTGACCGACGACTTCGAACGCGGGGTGGCCGAGGTTCTCGACTCCAACGACATCGACGAAGTGCTCATCGCGATCGACGACTTCATCGCCTCGTATCCCCTGGCGGCCCGGTCGCCCAACGGCATATTCTTCTCTCATTCGCTGCCTAACGTCTCGCACATGGATGACTTCGATCCGGCGCTCGTGCACGAGCCGGCTGACGCGCTCGATCTGTCCGAAGGAGGAATGGTCTACCAGATGGTCTGGGGACGCCGCCACACCCCGGCCCTCCTGGAACGTCTGGCGCACGCTTTTGAAGTTCATTACTTCATCTCCGGGCATCAGCCCCAGGAATTCGGCTATGAGGTCCGTTTCGACCGGATGATCATTCTTGCCAGCGATCACAATCACGGCGTGTTCCTGCCGGTCGACTGCCGCAAGCAATACACCATCGAGGACCTGGTCCAGCGGATTCGCCCCTTCGCAGGCGTCATCTGATCCGGCTCTCCACCTCCCGGCGGCGCCCTGCCCGCGCACTTGCGGCCGGCCCGCCGGCGCGGTCAAATGAGCGCCGTGCCATGGTCGATTTCTTCCTGACAGCACTGGTCTCCATCCTCTTTGTGGTGGACCCCCCCGGCGCCGTGCCAACATACCTGGTCATCAGTGCCGGCCAGGACGCCGCACAGCGAAAACGAACCGCCCTGCGGGCCAGTGTCGTCGCAACGCTCACGCTGGCGGGATTCGCCGGCGGCGGACAGGTGATCTTTCACTACCTCGGCCTGACGTTGCCCGCCTTCCAGATCGCAGGCGGTCTGATCTTGTTTCTCGTTGCACTGGACATGATCCGGGCTCAGCGGCTCACCCAGGAAGAGCCCGACGAAGTCAGCGAAGGCATGGCCAAAGAGGATGTGGCCATCACCCCCCTGGCGATACCCATGCTGGCCGGACCAGCCTCAATGGCCAGCGTCACCGTGCTGATCGATCGCGCCGCCGGCCCTCACGCCATACTCATCGTTTATGTTGCCGTCGCGATCACCGGCCTGGTGAGCTATGTCACCCTGCGACTGGCCGACCCCCTCTACAAAGCCCTGGGCAAGACCGGCATCCACATTTTCAGCCGTATTCTGGGCCTCATTCTCGCAGGCGTCTCCGTTCAGTTCGTTCTCGACGGGCTCCGGGCAGGCAAGTACATCAATGCGGGGTAGCCTTCCCCTCGCCGGACGACCTCCACACCGGCAAGCTTGTATCCGTCTCGCCGCTGCCGAGGCGGGCAAAACCCGAGCTCAGGCGACGCGAGCATGAGTAACCCCCTGCAATTCGACCCTAAGAGCCTGCCAGACGAACAACCTCCCCAACCAACCCTTTGACTCCCTCAAACACCTCCGCAGGCCCTTTGGCAAGCATGTAGGCAGGTGTCGTCACCACACGGTGTGCTGAGTCAACGACAAACGACGTGCAGGAACAATCGGTGTGACGAATTCCCATCTTCTCGATTTCAGAGGCCGTCCGGGCGTCGTTGCCGATGGTCACCTGCGCCACCAGCCCCCTGCTGCTCAGAATCCGAGCGAGCATGGCCGGGGCGATGCAGATGGCCCCAACGGGTTTGCCCGCGTCAATCATCTCTCCGACCAGCCGCTTCACCTCGGGATGCACCGTACAGTTCGCCCCGTCGGCGGCGAATGAAGACAGGTTTTGGGCCGCCCCGAGGCCGCCCGGAAAGATCAGTGCATCAACATCGCGGGCGTGAACGTTGGCCAGATCCTGGATCTCGCCCCGGGCAATCCGCGCCGATTCGACCAGCACGTTGCGACGCTCCCCCGGAACAGGGTTGCGGGTCAAGTGGTTCATCACCACCGCCTGGTCCGCGTTGGGAGCACAACACACGTACCTGGCGCCCGCCTGATCCAGGGCAAGCAGGGTCAAGACCGCCTCGTGAATCTCCGAACCGTCGAACACGCCGCATCCCGATAAACAGACCGCGACCTTCACCATGATCTCGCTCCTTTACGCCGGCACCCGCCGCCCGACGGGACCGAGACGCCCATCGGCCACCGATCACGAATGACGGACTGCTGATTACTTTCTCTTGCTGGCACGACGCCGAAGCTCGGCTTCGATGAACATCTGAATATCGCCGTCTAAGACGCGTTCGACGTTGCTCGTCTCGACGCCGTTGCGATGATCCTTGACCCGGCGGTCATCGAGCACGTAACTGCGGATCTGGTTGCCCCACGCAACTTCCCCCTTGTCGCCGTAGAGGTTCTGCATCTCTTGGTCGCGCTCAGCCTGCCTGAGAGCTTCGATCTTGGACTGGAGGATGGCAAGAGCCATCCGCTTGTTCTGTTGCTGGCTGCGCTCGTTGACGCACTCCACCACGATGCCCGTCGGAACATGTCGCACGCGAACGGCCGTCGCCACCTTGTTCACGTTTTGACCGCCCGCCCCGCTGGCCCGCCGAAAGTACACGATGTCCAGCTCCTCCTCCTTCAAATCGACGTCAAGGTCCTCCAGAACCGGCAGGACGTCGACCGCCGCGAAACTCGTGTGCCGACGCTTGTTGGCATCAAACGGACTGATCCGTACAAGGCGATGGACGCCCCGCTCGCACGATAGGTATCCCATGGCATAGTAGCCGGTGACCTTGAGGGTGATGCTGCGGATCCCGGCCTCCTCACCATCGGTGCGGGCCAGCTCCTCGGCCTTGTACCCGTTGTTCTCGAAGTAACGAAGGTACATTCGCAGCAGCATCTCGGCCCAGTCGCAGGCCTCGGTTCCGCCCGCGCCGGCCTGGATGCTGAAGAAACAGTCACACGCGTCGTTCTTGCCGGACAGCAGAGCCATCAGCTCGACACGCTCGAGCTGCTGCTGGATCACATGCAGCTCATTGTCCAGCTCCTCAAAAGAGGCGGCGTCGTTGGCCTCTTTGGCCAGTTCGAGCAGCGCTTCGGCATCCTCGACCTTCGCCAGCAAGGCTTGCACCGGCTCGACCAGCCCCTTGAGAGCCTTCAGTTCGCCGACCACCTCGCGCGCCCGCTCCGGCACATCCCAAAAGCCGCGCCTGGCCATGATCTCATCCAGTTCCGCAAGTCGCTTGAGCTTGGCAGGCAAGTCAAAGAGAATCCCGTATGGTGAGGATACGGGTCGAGAAATCCTTGAGTGTTGCAGCAGGGTCTTCAAATCTCATGATGCATGTCCTCTCAGCGGCATCCGAGCCACTGGTTACTGACTATACTCGCGGACGCTCCCCGGAACAACCGAAACGGATTCGGCCGCACCGCCTCCTTAACCCATTCGGCTGGAAAACGCCACGGACCTTTCCAGGGCTTCTTTCAGAGCCGCCACCGCAGGAATGCCGCCCCTCTGCCGTATCGCTCTTCTGCGGTCTGGTCCGCTCTCGGCTGACTCGGATGGGCCCGTCAAGAGACCATCCTGATCCGCCTTGCCGGGTGACCGCCGGCGGAGTGGCACGGTAACACAAACCCTGTACAATCGGAACCCGCGGCCCGGCGAAGTAGCCGGGCAGAATCATCTTGAAGGCCTTGGCTGACAACCTCTCAGAGACGATCGAGGTTCATGCCCTCAGAACCAACTCACGAAGTCTTGCCCTCCAGGACGGCGCAGCAGACTGTCCCGCATCCTTCGCCTCGTGATGCACCCCGCAACGAGCATCGGCTCGGGCGGGCATCCCTGGCCGCACTGTCTCTAGGGGCGCTCGGGGTGGTCTACGGCGACATCGGCACCTCCCCTCTGTACGCCCTGAGAGAATGTTTCGGCCCACTGTTCGGGGTCGAGGCCGATCCGCGAAACGTGCTGGGGCTGCTGTCCCTTTTCTTCTGGTCCCTGACCCTGGTAGTGGTCGGCAAGTATATCGGCTTCGTGCTCCGCGCCGATAACCGCGGTGAAGGCGGCATCCTGTCACTGATGGCCCTGGCGGTGCCGCAGACGGTTCGACCGGCGAATCTGCTTTCCAAGGCCGGGATCGCGATCGGCCTGGGGTTGTTCGGGGCATCTCTGCTGTTCGCCGAGGGTCTGATCACGCCGGCCATCTCGGTCCTCAGTGCGGTCGAGGGCCTTGAAGTCTCCGCGCCGACGCTAAAGCCGTTCATTGTCCCGATCACGCTTGCCATCCTGGTGGCGTTATTCATGGTTCAGAAACACGGGACGGGGTTTGTGGGGGCGATGTTCGGACCGGTCATGCTGTTGTGGTTTGGAGCCATCGCAGCGTTGGGGCTGCGGTGGATCGTGCGGGAACCCGCGGTATTGACGGCCGTCTACCCTTGGTACGCCGTCCGCCATCTCATCGAGCATGGGTGGCATGGCTTTCTCGTGCTGGGAGCCGTGGTACTATGCTTCACAGGCACGGAAGCGTTATACGCGGATCTCGGTCATTTCGGAAGGAATCCTATTCGGCTGACTTGGTACCTCGTGGTGTTTCCCGCGCTGCTGCTGAACTACTTCGGTCAGGGCGCGGCGGTGATCCACACCCAAGGCGCTGCGGCGAGCAACCCCTTCTATGCACTGGCTACCGGATCGCTCCATTACCCCCTGGTGACGATTGCCACACTGGCAACAGTCATCGCCTCACAGGCCTTGATATCCGGAGCGTTCTCCCTCGCCCGACAGGCGGTGCAATTGGGTTACTGTCCCCGCCTGACCGTGGTACACACGTCCAGCCGGACCATCGGCCAAATCTATATTCCCGAGATCAATGCCATCCTGATGGTGGCATGCTGTGGGCTGGTTCTGGCTTTCAGGACCTCCTCGCGGCTGGCGGCGGCCTACGGCGTCGCCGTGGTCAGCACCATGACCCTGACCTCCTTGCTGTTCCTCCTGATGGCTCGCCGACACTGGGGATGGAGTCCCCTGAAGGCGGCCGGACTGACCGCGGTGTTTCTGACAGTCGACCTGACGTTCCTCGTTGCCAATCTGACAAAGCTCTTCAGCGGCGGATGGTTCCCACTGGTGGTTGCCATGGGAGTGTTTGGACTGATGACCACCTGGAAGCGCGGCCGATCATTGCTGGCCGCGTCGCTCGCCAAGGCCCGGCTGCCGCTTGATATCTTCTTGCGGAATCTTGCCGCCGGAAAACAACCCGTCCGTGTGCCGGGAACCGCGGTGTTCATGACCTCGGATCCGACCGGCACGCCCGTCGTCCTCATGCACCATTTCAAACACAACAAGGTGCTCCACGAACGCGTCATCCTGCTGAGCGTCTCGACGGAAGAGGTGCCGACGGTGCCTCCCTCCTCTCGGGTTCAGGTGCAGGATCTGGGCCTGGGATTCTTTCAGGTCAACGCCTTCTACGGCTACATGCAGACGCCCAGTGTGGCCGACATACTCCGCTGCTGTGAACCGGCCGGACTAAAAGTCGACCTGGCGGAGGTGAGCTTCTATCTTGGAAGGGAAACGTTGATCAGAACCCGAAAACCGGGCATGTCGCAATGGCGCAAGACTCTCTTCGCGGTGATGTCGCGAAACGCCATTTCGGCGGTTGCCTATTTCGGCATTCCGCCCAATCGTGTCGTGGAACTGGGCGCCCAGATCGAGCTGTGACGTCCGGCAGGAAGACGCCGCCCCAGTCGTCACGCGCACGACCGGTCAGTAGTACCGGTGCTTGATGAGGAAGAAGGAGAAGCTCCGGGCGTCCATCTTACCCTCCCGAACGCCGGCCACCGAACGATCCGGGCGGAAAATCACAAACGTCGGCACGCTCCGCACGTTCAGTTCCTTGGCCAGCTTGTGGTGAATCAGGTAGTCGATCCGAACCCGCACGTAGGAGTTCAGGACGTTCTGAACCTGCGGATCGGAAAACACCTCTTCGTCCATCTGGACGCAATCGGGGCTCACCGCCGAACTGAACATCACCAGGGCGGGTCGCCGCTCGCTGGCCGCTCTCGACAAGCCCGCCTCGAGGTTGCTTTCCCACCCCCCAGCGCCGCACCCGGGAGCCGCAACCGCCAAGAGGACCGCACCGACCCACTCTGTCCGCTTCAGTGCTCTCATAGTCTGTTCCCGGCACGGCCCCTGGCGAACCGATTCCTCCTGACCATGGCATTCTGCCACATCCCCCCGCCAATGCAAGTCGAGGACGACGACCGTGACCTTCACCCCCCGCGCCGCGAACGTCAAAGCGGTTCGTCGGTCCGCTTACGATCGCGAAAAACGGCCAAACACTCGATGCCTTGTCGCTTGAGCACCGCGGCGGCATCCCCGACACCCATCCCAACATGCTCGGGACGATGAGCATCGCTGCCCAGCGTCATGGCCCGCCCGCCCAGTTTGGCATAGCGACCGACGATCCATTCCGCCGGTGACGGCTCCGGAAGCGACTGACGCAGCGTGCTTAGATTGACCTCCGGCACCAGATCCGCCTCCAGGCAGGTCCGCAGGATCTCATCAACCAGGTCCCCACACGGGCGGATGTCAAACGTACCGAAATACCGAACTGTATACCGTTTGACCAGATCAAGATGCCCCAGAACGTCAAAAGGCCTGCGCCCTTGCCGCTTCAGATCGAGCGCAAAACGGGCCGCCTCCAGAACCGCCTCCAGGTATTGCCGCGTCGCCGCTGCCGGATCCAACCCTGTCCAGTGCTGCCGCTCATGCAGAGCCTTGCCGTGAAACCAGTGGACGCTCAGAAGCACGATGTCGAATCGATGCTCCTCCAAGAACGTGAAGATCTTTTCCATCTGCTCCGGCTGGTAACAGACCTCGATGCCGTGCCCCACAAAGAGGCTGTCGTCATACTTCTTCCGCAGGGCCGAGACCGCTGCAGCAATCCCATCGTAGTCGTATTTGCATAACGGCCACTCCGTGGGATGGCTGTCGAAATGATCCGTGAAGGTCAAGCCCGCCAATCCCATGCTGACGGCCTGTCGGACATTCTCCGCCGGATCGGCCTGCGAGTCGTTCGAAAACCACGTGTGTACATGCTGATCGTGCAAAACCACCTCTCACCTAAGGCGGACCGCCTTTTGCGGGCCGCAACCCAAACGTTCTGCGATCCAGAAACATGCGCGCAAAATGCGCACCCAGTCCCGACGGAAGAGACTGATGCGGCCTTACCGCCATAGCAAAACCCGCATCCGGCGGCTTCCTTCCAGTCTCACCGTCGTCAGCCGACCACAGCGAAGCCACAGTCTATAGGCGCTTGCGATCCGGATAAAGGCCCGCGGACGAGCCGCTCGGTTCTCGATCGTTGCGGAAACGCGTCTTCGCAGTATACTGTCGCCGGTTGAACTATGTGCGCAGCAAACGCAAGCACCGTCAATAGCGGGTCGTCCGCAACGCTCCCGCGGAAAGAACCCGAGGTCGGCGAGCTCGCTCGGCTGAAATACGAGCTGGTCCGAGGGTTCCTGTGGGCCTGGGGCAAGTGTTTTTCGCTCCGGGGCCTGTACCTGCTCGGAACCGGGTTTGCCGTTTGCGAATGGCTCGTCAACTACAAGCGCCGGCGACGGTTCAAGATACACCTCAAAACGGGATTCGGACGCGGAACCAGGGTCATTGACCGCGCAACCGCCCGCCGAGCGTGCCTTCAGCACTTCATCCGAACCCGCTGCGACAAGCTCTTCTACCTGATCTTCGACAAGCTGCCCAGGGAGGAGATTCTCTCGCGTGTCCGGTTCCCCCGTGAGGCCGACCTGGCCGAGGCGGTCAAGGATGGTAAGGGCATTTACGTGTGTCTCAGTCACATCGGCTCACACCACGTATTGGCCCTGATCATGGCCCTGAAGGGATATCGCGTGGCGGGGGTGCGCGATCCCAACGAAGGTGCGATGCGGCGATATGTCCAGCGCAAGTATGAGGAGACTTTCCCCGAGTTTCGGGCCGTCAGGCTGCTCTATTCAAACATGTACCCCAGAGACGTCTATCGTTGTTTGCAGGAAGGCTACATCCTGGGCAGCACCCTGGACATAGGCCGCGAACGCGGCGCGCATCTGCGACTCGTGACCGCCGAGATGTTCGGCAAACCAAGAGATTTCCTTGCCGGTCCCGTCCAGATCGCCCTGCGCTGCGGAGCCCCAATTTACCAGGGATTCGTCGTGTCCCGGCCCGGCTTCTACTTCGACATC
>DAOOIV010000110.1 GCA_035384605.1 Phycisphaerae bacterium | reverse complement strand
CCCTGGCGCTATCGCCAAGGCCATTCTTGCCTCGAAAGTGTTCAACTTGGGTTAGCGGGAAAACCCGCTGAACGGGGTTGATCGCCCAAGCTGGACCGGTCGGCATGCCCGCCCAGACTGTCACGCACCCAGTCTGGCGCCGGCATCCGCGTCGCGACTGCCGAGCGAGGCCCCTTGGCCAATGCGCCGGCTTTGTACGCCGAGTGATGAGGCATCACGGTTGGGCTATCGCCCACTATGAATACGGCAGCGGGTATCCGCGAGAGGCACGCCCACCCAAGGCAGACCGCCTTTTTGCGGGCCGCAACCCAAGCGCACTGCGGTCCAGCAACATGGGCGCAAGGCGAACAAATGTCCAGCCGTAAGGCTGCATTGTTGACCACAGCATGCCGGGAATGAACGGCGTGCGGTAACTGCTACGGTTCGATCATGCCCTCGCGAATGGCGAATCGTGAGAGCTCGACGCGGTTGTGGATGTCCAGCTTGGCCATCAGGGAGGCCTTCTGCTTGTCGGCCGTCTTGTAGCTGATACCCAGAATGGACGCGGCTTCCTTGAGGCTGACGCCCTTGGCGAGGATGCGCAACAGCTCGCGTTCGCGCGGGCTCAGCATACTGCGGCGGGTCTTTGGCGGGTTCTCAAGCTCGATCTTTCCCCCTTTGACCACTAACCGGTCCATTACCTCGGGCGAGAAATGGATTTTCCCATTGGCTACATCGCGGATGGCGTCGGCCAGGGCGGCCATGCTCTGGGTCTTGATCAAGTAACCATTCGCCTTTACGCGAAGGGCCTGCTCGATGTACTCGTCGTGCTCGTGCGCGGTCACCAGAATGACCTTGGTGTTTGGCACGCGCGAACGAATGATCTGCACGGCATCGAAACAGCTCACGCCCGGCATATCGATGTCCATGAGGACCACGTCGGGCCTGGTCTCGACGACTTTGGAGATGGCCTCATCCGCATTCTCAGCCATGCCCACGACGCGAATGTCTTTTTCGCGCGAGAGCATGCCACTCACGCCATCACGGACAATACCATGATCATCGACAACAACAACGGTAATCGGTTTTTCGGTCAGCGGCTTGGCATCTGAGATCTGGGACATGACGACCCCCTGTCTTAGAGAGCGTTACATCCTGCGCATCACCTGCGAACAGGTTCCGAAATGATCGGCGTCATTTGACGATACCTGCAGTCAAGTATAACTCAAGTATAACTCCAAATGACGTCAGCGCCAAACGGCAAGACGGAAAATCCATCCGCTAGCCGTGTCTGCTCAGGCAATCGGCTCGTACAGTGATACTATCATTCTGAGCGATATAGGAGTAAATCGATTGCCACCGCTCGGACCATTTTCGAGCATCCACGTGGGTACGAACCCAGTCACGTGCCTGAGTCCCCAGGTCGGCCGACAGGCGATGATCAGTGAGAACGCGAGCGAGCCTTTTCTCGATGTCGACGACAGATCCGGCCCGGGCCAGAAAGCCTGTTTTTCCGTCGATGACGACATCGCGACACCCGGGAACATCGGTAGCCACGACCGGCAACCCGGCCGCCATTGCCTCGAGGAGCGAATTGGGCAATCCCTCGGTCCGGGAACAGAAGACAAATGCATCCGCGATCTTCAACAGTGAGGGCACGTCAGGACGAGATCCTGCCAGCTTCACACACTGGTCAAGGCCTTGCTCGGCAATCAGTCGTTCAACTGTCGGGCGGTACGGCCCGTCACCCACCAGCAGTAAGGTTGCCGGCAGTGTTTGACGCAGGCGCGCAAAAGCCGACAGCATTTCCTCGAAACCTTTGATGGGATCAAAACGGCCGGTCCAGATGACCAAGGGCTTATCAGCCGACAAGCCGAACATTGCTCTGTCAGCCGGCTTGGCGGCGTCGATGGCCGCGACATCTACGGCGCCCCACTGGCACAACAGTCGTGAGGCCGGCAGGTGGGCCTTCCGACGCAGGTGGGCTACGACGGACGGCGAGTTGCCGACTTCGAAGCGGCATAACCGACAGGTGAGATTATCCAGCACAAGATGCCAAGGCCGCTCAACCTCCGCTGTCTGGATCTCACACAGGATCCTGTTGATCGGCACGGCGGCCAGCGGCCCTATCAGCCGGCAGGCGATATTGGCGTGAAAGAGCAGGGCGTGCAGTACTTGCGGTCGTGTGGCTTTGAGAATCCTCCAAAGGCGACCGAGGGCCTTCAGGTCCCGGCTTGTGCGGGCCCCGCAAGACGACACGGGGATTCCGGCAGATGCGAGCATTTCGCCGACCGGGCCGGCATCAGCCAGGGAGACGACATGGATGTGAAAGCGATTACGAGGCAGCCGGGTTGCGAGCCGGTACAGGTGAAGGGGGACCCCCCCAATCGCCAGATCCGTGATCACATATGTAAGCCGAATGCGCCGATCCGGCCTGCACGATACCGCCATTTCAATCATCCGCCTTTCGGAAGGGACGACAGTGCAGATCAACTGACGTCTCGTGGAAAGACCTCGTAATTCTGACGCTCTCCCTGCCCTCGAAGCGGATAATCCTTGCGAAGCGGGTGAGCCGTAAAGCCTTCCCAGGTCATGAGACGTCGCAGGTCGGGATGTCCGGTGAAGCTGATTCCGAACAGGTCATACACCTCCCGCTCAAGCCAGTCGGCTCCCGGCCAGATGCCCGTAACGCTCGGCAACGTTGGAGCGGGATCGTCAACCAGGCATTTGATCCACAGACGATGCCCAAGCGATATCGAAAGCAAAGAGTAAACGACCGCGAACCGATTTGCGGCGCCGGGGTACCGAAGGTAGTCTACGCAGGTGAGATCGGAAAGCTGCTCGAATCGCGTCATCTCGTTCTCACGGAGAAACGTCATGATCTCGATCAGCCGGTCGGAAGGAAGGTGAAGGCAGATCTGCCGGAGCTCGTTTGATCGTCCGGGCAGAAGCGGGCCCGGACGGAAATCCACGCCGGGAAACTGTTCCTGTAACGCGGAAATCACCGATCGAATGGCCATCGGTCATTCTCCTGCCTGTCGAGAGCGATCGCCGCGGGGCTGATCTTTCCCGGATGCGGAGACTGTCATCCGATAGCCGCCTTGTCGATCCTGGCTGTTACGAATTCCCTCGCGATCGACGATCCGCTGAATCGCCATAATCCCTTCGATCAGGGTCTCGGGACGCGGGGGGCAGCCGGGCACATAGACATCGACGGGCATAAAGTGATCGATGCCCTGGACGACGGCGTACGTATCGAAGACGCCTCCGGTGCTTGCGCATGCTCCCATGCTGATGACCCATTTGGGCTCGCACATCTGGGCGTAAATTCGCTGCAAGACGGGCATCATTTTGATCGCGACACGGCCGGCACAGATGAGCAGATCCGACTGGCGGGGGCTGAATCGCATGACCTCTGCTCCGAACCTCGCCACGTCATAGCGGCTCGCCCCCGTCGCCATCAGTTCGATTCCGCAGCATGCCGTCGCGAAGGGCAAAGGCCAGAGGGAGTACTTGCGGCACCAATTGACTCCGTACCGGCGGATCAGGTTCGACACCGCCTCCAGGCGCGTCGTCACCCACTCGCCGGACACGAGAGCCTCAACCGATCGTCTGGCTGCGGCGCGCGCGTTCATGGGGGTCTGGTTGCCTACCTCCAATGAAGTGCTCCCCGCCCCCACGCGTAAAGGAGGCCGATTAAGAGCAGAGCCACGAAAACCATCATCGATACGAGGAAAAGACCTGCACCCGCCGCTTGCCCCGATACGGCCTCGATTGATCCCTGCCCAACTGCCGCCCGGTGGAAAGCCACAGCCCAAGGCCACATGAGCACCACCTCAACATCAAAAAGCAGGAAGAGCAACGCCACGATGTAGAAGCGGGCGTGAAACCGGCGGCGAGCATCGGCTAGAGGCGGCATTCCGGCTTCGTAGGGGGTATCCTTGCGATGACCGTGACGAGCGGTACCGATCATGTGGCTCAAGGCCATGATGGCCAGCACGATGACGATCACCACAAGGAGCAGGATGAGAATCGGAGTGTACGGATGCCCGGCCAACATGGCTGCCTGTCTTTCGGGTTGCCAGCAATCTTGCGACGCCGTCTTGCTTCACACCGGACCGAGTCTTTCGCTCGGCGGTATTATAGGCGTCTTGGCAGTCTAAAGTGTCATTTCCGTAACATCAAGCGGCTACGGTGGTTCATGCAATCCGCGGCACCCGAGAATCCCAAGGTGAACCGCCTTTTTGCGGGCCGCGACCCGGACACACAGCAATTCGGACACATGCGCGCATGCTGCGCATCTGTCTGGCCGTAGGATTGCAGGCCCGGCGCCACGCACTAATTGACTGTCGCAACGCGGCGGTCGATGAACTTGCAGTCCTCGCCGGATCCGATTAAGCAAATCGAGAGGACAAGAGGATACGACCATGTGCGGAATCGTCGGTTATATCGGACGCAAGCAGGCCCAGCCGCTCCTGATTGAGGGGCTTAAGCGTCTTGAGTACCGTGGTTATGACTCGGCCGGCATTGCGACGGTAGGCGGCGGCACTCTGAACATCACCCGGGCGGCCGGGCGCATCAGTGCCCTTGAGGCCAAGCTGGGGGCGGCTGAAGACTCGGCGACACTTGGCATCGCCCACACCCGCTGGGCCACACACGGGGCTCCCAGTGAGCGGAATGCCCACCCGCACACCTCTTCCGATGGCAAGATCGCCCTGGTCCACAATGGCATCATCGAGAATTACCGCTCTCTGAGAACGTTTCTTGAGCAACAAGGCATTCGTTGCGTCAGCGACACGGATACGGAGGTGTTAGCGCAATTGATCGGCCACTTCTACAATGGCAACCTCGAACAAGCCGTCCGTGACGCCCTTCACGACGTGCAAGGCACGTACGGGATCGCCGTTGTCTCGGCCGATGAGCCGAATCGGATCGTCGTAGCTCGTAAAGGCAGTCCGTTGATCATCGGCATCGGGAATGGCGAGTTCATCGTCGCCTCGGATGCGGCCGCCATCATCGAGCACACCGCTCAAGTAGTCTACCTCGCTGACGGCGAGATGGCAGTCCTCACTTACGACGGCTTCCGAACCATGACACTCGATGCGGTTCCGGTCACGAAGGACGTGCAGGAAGTCGAATTGACGCTCGAGCAGATCGAACTGGGCGGGCATAAGCATTTCATGGCCAAGGAGATCTTCGAGCAACCGCAGGCGCTCAGCAACACCTTACGAGGAAGGCTGCGAGTCCGCGAGGGCATGATACATCTGGGGGGCATTGCGCACTATGCCCGCGATCTTGCCAGAGCAAGACGGATCATTTTCACCGCCCAGGGAACCGCGTGGCATGCGGGTCTTGTCGGGGAGTATCTTTTCGAGGACATCGCCAAGACCCCTGCCGAGACCGAGTATGCCAGCGAGTTTCGTTACCGTAATCCGCTGATCAATGAGGGAACGGTGGTTATTGCCATCAGTCAGTCCGGAGAGACCGCCGACACGCTTGCAGCGCTTCGCGAGGCCAAAGAGAAGGGGGCCCTGACGCTCGGCGTGGTGAACGTCGTCGGAAGCACGATTGCCCGCGAGGCTGACGCCGGCGTTTATCTTCATTGTGGTCCTGAGATCGGCGTGGCCAGCACCAAGGCGTTCACCTCCCAACTGGCTGTGCTGACCATGATGGCAATTCAACTTGGTCGACGTCGTTTTCTGTCTCAGAACGACGCCCAGGCACTCATCAGCCAACTTGGGCTGATACCCGGTCATGTTGAGCGGATTGTCCAGCAGTCGGACGCCATATGCGAGGCCGCAAGGCGGTTCGTCGACCGGGAGAACTGGCTGTTCCTGGGGCGGGGCTATAACTACCCGATCGCCCTGGAAGGTGCCCTGAAGCTTAAAGAGATAAGCTACATTCATGCTGAAGGAATGCCTGCCGCTGAGATGAAGCACGGTCCGATTGCGTTGATCAGCGACGGCATGCCCGTGGTCTTTATCGCGACGCGCGGGAACCAGTACGACAAGGTTCTGGGCAACATCGAAGAGGTTCGCAGCCGGGGCGGCAAGATCCTCGCCGTAGCGACGGAAGGCGATCGTAACGTTGCCCAGATGGCCGAGCACGTGTTCCAGGTGCCGGATGTACCGGAGCCGCTCCAGCCCATGCTGACCGTGATCCCGCTTCAGTTGTTGGCCTACCATGCGGCAGTGCTTCGCAACTGCAGCGTGGACAAGCCGAGGAATCTGGCCAAGAGCGTCACTGTGGAATAGAAGGCTGGCTGACGAAGATCAGCGGGACGTAACTCGCTGTCCTCCTTATGCTCTCCCGCCACCGGTCACCAACGAAAGATCCCCGAGAAAAAGGAGGCCGGCTGGAGCGGCAAACGCCAACATGCCGATGCCTTAATAGGCGAGCTTGCCGCTGCCTGCGGGCACACCGACCGCCAGACGGAACACTTGAAAGGACCGCCATGCACGTACTCGTTGACGACCGGCCGTACACAATGGCCGGGCCAGCAAATCAGAGTCTCGCCGAGTTGGCCAACGAAGCCTGCGCGGCCAACCGTCAGGACGAACCCAGATACGTGGTCAGTATCCGATGCGACGGACAGCCCCTGAGCCAAGAGGATCTGGCGGAGGCACTTGAGTCTCCCGCGGAGCGGTACGAGCGTGTGGAGATTCAAACACAGCCGGTGGCGGCGCTGGTTCGCAGCGCCCTTGACCAGGCGGCGTTGGTGCTGGAGGATTCCACGATTGCGAGAGAGAAAGCTGCGGACCTGCTTGCAGCCGGCCAGCATGAGGCGGCCATGCAGGAGCTCCAGAAGTTCCTGGAGGCCTGGAAGCAGATCCACCAGACACTGATGGTCGTTTCACAGGTGCTGGGAATCGATCTGGACAGTGTTGCCGACGACAGGGCCAGGCTCAGCACGGTTCTTGAGGTGGTTAAGAGCCGTTTCGCGGAGATGAAGGACGCCATGGTTCAGAACGACTTTGTCGTGGTGGGCGACCTGCTGCGATATGAGTTGAGCGAACCGGTGGAGCAACTGGCCGGTTTGTTGAGGGGCCTGGGCCGCTCGGCACGCCCCAATCCACCATAAAAGCATAACGCAAGGAAGCCAGCAGGCCACCATGGCGCCACTGGCTTCATCTAAAACACAATGCTTGCTTGCGGTTAACAAACGCAATTACCAGCAGGTGGCCTGTCTGCCTACCCGGGTCTTCAGATACGCCATGTCGGTTGCTGTAATTGAGCCGTCACAAGTCAAATCCAGTTTTTCATTGCCCTCGATTGCCTGGCCCACCTTGCTTTTCACAAAGGCCAAGTCTGTGGCACTAACGCCGCCATCACCGTTAACATCACCACCGAGCACCTGGACGGCACAATCCGTATCCAGTGAAGCCAGACCATCGACCGCCTCACCGATGTCAATGGTGTAACAGTAACCGTCTTGGCTGTTAGTCACAGTCAGCAAGAGGGAATACCCATTGTTGATCACTGCCTCTGAAACCAAGCTTAGATCGTTCGACAAGGAGATTTGTCCAGGCACGTGCCTGCCAGTTATGTCGCCATCAAAATCGATTTGAATCATCTGGAGACCGTCTTTTCGCGTTTCGGTTGTGAGGACTTGGCCGACGCTACGTGTTGGGTTCAATGGGATAGCCCTGAAAACGCCGCCGCAGTCGCGGACGCTCGACCAGCCGAGGATCTGGACCGGCGGCTGGACCGGCGCGATGGTGAAGGTAATGTCATCACCGACGGTGGTGTCAGCGGCGATGGCGAAGACCTCGGCGGAGGTTTGGGTCTGAGTGCCGCCGCGGAGCACGTTGATTCCGCCGCCAGGCACGAGCCTCAAGATATAGGTGATGCCGGGCTGGAGACCCTCAATCTGACCTTCGACGACCGGGCCATAGCCCAGCCAGCCGTAGGACGGGTCACCCGACGCCTTCGTTTCCGTGTTAGCGAGATAACCGTACGGTCGCCCCGGGCCGGGGATGCTGGCGAAATCGCCACGGCCTATTCCACCGACGGTCAACAAGCTGAGACTGCTCTTGTTCCACAGGGAATAGCCGGCACCAACACCCTGGAGCTTGCCCTCGCCGGCCGCAGCCTTCGGGTAGCAACGCACATCCATTCGTGGACCTCCGCCCGGATGCCCATCAGTCAGTCTGTAGTAATCGACGATCCGGCCCGGGCCAACAGAAGTGGACGTGTTTGTGTCGAAGACAACTGCGAAGGCTGCGTTGCTGAGATAAGCCATTCCGGCGGGCACGTTTGACCAGTTCTGCTCAACGCCGCAATTGGTCATCTCCTGATTGGCTGTGCTCATGAACGTGGCCGTGGTGACCAGGTTGGCCGGGTCCACGTAATCATGATACAACTCGAGATCGAAGACAAAGTTTGCAACGCCACGAATGGCGACTTCCTGTTGGGATGCATCTAAGTGCGTCCCCGACGCGTGAATGCGGACTGCCCACGTCAGCCGGCCGTTTTCATCGAGAGCGAACTGCCCATCCTCGGTGGACCCCGGCGTGAAGTAGATCGGGGTGGCGCAAGTGGCACCGTTGTTGCTGCCCCCAAGCTCCAACTCCATCGTCACCGTGCTCGCTCCCATCGTCTGGCCGACGATGAACCATACTACCGTGCTTGCCAACATGAACTTGCGCATCTTGACCTCCCGATTTGACCGCAATTATGAGCTCCCTTGACAGAGGGACAGCAACTATACCTCGACCTCTTTTATCCCGCACAAAGTGTGACGGATTGGGTTCGCCGAACGGCCAATCCCTTGTGCGCGGATTCTAACATCATTTCCGCCATCATCCGTAAACTCGCGAGGGGCCGCAGGATAACGCTTCGCTCAACCCCTCACGCGTACCACTCCGCCTTCTCAGCACATTTTAACGGGCCAGACCCGCAGATGGCAAGACTGAAAGTCGACCATTTCGCAGCTCGTGAGAGCACGCAAGCTTAAGCTATTATCATATCAACAGTTACGACCCTTCCGTCGGGCTGACTCTTGCCACATTTTTTGTCGTTGAAGCGTCTCCACACACTAATCAGGAGCACAAAACAGAACGTCCGGCATCCGGCATGGGGAGTCCGAGATACGTTCATCGCCGGCGCGGAAGATGTGGTTTGGGGGTCGGCGTTCCAGGCCGGTCAGGCATGCATTTATCGCCGGCGTTGGGTCTGTGGTTGGCCAGTTGTCAGCGAGGCACAACCCTGATGGCCCGAGGACGTACGGGGCAGTTGTACTGGCAGGTTCCGCAGCCAACGCAGGCCATGGGGTTCACCTGCAGCTCGCCGCCGTCGGAAATGTCGATGGCTTCCCTGCCAATCGGACACGTATCCAGGCAGATCGTGCAGAGACTGCTTGATCGTCTCAGACACAGCCGGCGGTCGACTGCAGCCGTTCCCATTTTGATCTGGCGTTTATCGCCGATCACCTGCAAGGCCCCGCTGGGGCAGGCCTTCATGCACGCCAACTGGTCACACAGCGTACACGCCGCCAAGTCAGGGTCGATATAGGGCGTGCCGGCCCTCTCGATGTTCTGGCGGTTCACGGGGTGAATCGCCTTGGCGGGGCAGACCTCGACGCAGTTGCCGCAACGATAGCATCTGGCCAGGAACTCAGGCTCGGGCAAGGCTCCGGGGGGCCGGAGAACCTCACGGGCGGTTGCGGTCCCGGCGGTTTCAACGGCCGGCAGCCGCTGTTCAATGAACTCCGCGAGGGGGGCGACAAGCCTCTTGAGGCCAAGCCGAAACATGGCCCTGCGGTCGTGCGGTGTGTCAGATGGATTGCCGGCCAAATGCAGTCTCCGTTGATCATCCCAATCGCCGATTCAAGGCTGATCTGATGTTACGAGACGCAAATGGCTTGGGCAAACAAGAACCGGGGGGCCAGTCCGAAGGCTTTCGTCCGGGGTTTTCTGAGAGGCGCAGCATGGCCAGATGTCACGGTGTATGATTGGGTAGCAGGCAAGACTCCGTTAGCCGGTCGGGAGGGAATCAGATGCTTTGTCAAACGGTGAGTGGCAACCGGGTGTACCAGGCGCTGGCGATCTGGGTTTGGGCGGCTTGTAGTACGTTCCTTGTCGCTCAGGAAAGCCCGTATCTCTATGGGATCCATGATCACTCGCCGTCGCCACAGGAATACCTCAACCACTTGACCGGCGGCGGTGTCACCGGCTGGATCACGGCGACCGTGGCCGTTGGTCACAACCCGGCCGAGACGTGGGGGATCGACTTCCGCTCGTTCTCGAACCAAGGCCATACCGTCATCTGCCGAATCAACAACGGGTATTGCGAATCGGGCGGCACTATCCCCCTGCCGGACCAATACGCCAACTTCGCCACGCGCTGTGCCAACTTCGTCTCCAACAGCCAAGGCTGCAGCATCTGGGTGATTGGTAACGAGACCAATCTCGCCGGCGAATGGCCACCGGTGGGCAGCCACAAGCCCTATGTTTCACCTCAGAGCTACGCCGACTGTTTCCGGCAGGTTTACAACGCGATCAAGGCGGTTCGGCCGGTGCACAAAGTCTGCACCCAAGCCATCGCCCCCTTTGGCGGGCCTTACGGTCCCGGCAGCGTGTGTGGATACACCCACGACGGCAACCCGATCAACTGGGTTCAATACATGAACCAGATGCTGACCACAATCCAGGGCAGTGGCCCGGGACCTGACGGGATTGCCGTGCATATCAACTCCCGCGGCTACGACTACGCAGACATTCACAGTACGCAGAAAGTCAATGCTGCCGGCCAGTTGCTGTATTTCAGCTTCTACGTCTACAAGGACTGGATCAACTACGGAATTCCCAGCAGCATGTACGATCTGCCGCTGTACGCGACGGAGTGCAACGGTCTGTATTCCTGGGACGGGACCTACCCGGACAGCGAGCCGGGCCGTGAGCCGTATCAAGCCGGCTGGATGCAGGAGATCTATGCCGAGATCAACCGGTGGAACACGATAGATGCGCCGGCTGCCGGCAAGCCGGTTTTCCGGTGTGTCAACATGTATCGATGGTCCGGGGACCCATGGAGAATCGACGGCATTCCTCAGAAGACGCAAATCCTTGCCGATCTTGACGCCGCCGTAGCTCAGAAGTACCGCTCCGACGTCGTGTTCACCAGCAACCCGCCGACGGGAACGAATCTCGCCCCGTACTCCCTGACAGTGCAGACGGACTCGGTGTACGGGCCTGACTGGTCGGGGAGCAATGCAATTGATGGGGTTGTCTCGGTGAGCAGCAAGTGGGTCAGTGCGGCCACCGCCCCACCGCATTGGCTGGCTCTCGACCTGGGGGGCAACCGGACGGTGGACGGGTACATCATCCGCCTGGCGGGGGCCGCCGGGGAGCCGACCAGCTACAACGCTGAAGCTCTGGCAATCCAGACCGCCACGAGCCTCTCTGGTCCGTGGGCGACCGAAGGCACAATCGATAACAGTATCCGGGCCAGCATCATCAACCGCAGCTACGTCACTCCCAAAACCCTTCGCTACGTTCGCTTATACATTACCGATGCGGGGGTCGACAACCACGCCCGAATCCCCGAGTTTGAGGTTTGGGGGGTCTTTCCGGGTTATCGCGGCGATATGGACGGAGATGAAGACGTGGACCAGGCGGACTTCGGGTTGTTTCAGGCCTGCTACACGACTGCTGGAAACCCGATATCACCGGCTTGCACCGCCGCTGAGCTGGATCATGATGATGTCATCGGCCAGTCCGACTTCGCTCTGTTCGTGCAATGCCTCTGCGGCGAGGGGATCGCGCCACCCATTTCATGTCTCAGGTGAGATCGGCCGCGCGGCGGCTGCCCTATCGTTTCCTCGCCTCATCGTTTACCGCGGGCCGGCCGTGAGTGACCTGGCGGGGGTCGGGAAGACGGGACAGACCGAGGCGTCGTCTGAGGGAGTTCTGATCGCGGAGCCCGGCAGCCAATTCTGAATCGGGTAGAACCACCATCGTTCCGTCCGCACACCATGCAATCACATCGCTCGAAAAAGCTTCCGCATTTGCGTCCGGGTCGAGGCATTGAACGACGAGCCAGATACGACCGTCCGGCGGCGGGTTCAGTGTAACGCCGTGGCACGTGAATACCCAATCGCCCAGGCGATGGGCAACGGTGTTCGGCGGTAATTTCGCCGAGGCCGCCCTGGCTTCCTTTCGTGCCGGCTCGCGGCGCATCGATTCAAGACCGACCAACGTCGTCTCGCCAATCACGATCTGGTCGGCCTTCGTCTGTGATCCGGGGAGGACCAGGTCGGACGCGCGCAGATACCCGCGGGCCACCAGCTCAGCGGCGTGGTCAGGTCCTGCCCCGTCATGATCGCCGGCATAGATCAAAATGGCGTCAAGAACCGTGCGGTTCATTTGCCCAACGGGCATCGTGGCGGCGAACGGGAACCCAGCCGCCGGTCCCGCGGGGGGAATGCCAGGGATTACGGACAAGAAGAACCAGACGTAGAATCCGATGATCGCCACAAGAAGCGACACCGGGAATGCAGCCGTTGCGAACGCCGCCCGCAGGCCCGAGACGCGCTGTCTCGACTTGACCATGATCGCCGTGCTGATCACGTACCAGATCCACCCGACGTAGATACCCATGCAGGGCAGAGCGCTGCCGACGTTCGCACCACTGCCGTAGAATACCGCCTGATATGTACGGCCCAATCCCCCTGCCGTTTCGCCCGTTATCCGCAGCAGCCCATGGATGGTCAACGCCCATACAAACATTGACACCAACACGACTGCGGCGGCGACGATCGCCACGAGCATCAAGCCGGCTACCTCACCCAACCCGAGGCCGCCAAAACCGCTTACGAAAAACACAAGGGGCAAGAGAAAGAACGGCCACAGGGCCAGCGGCACAACGAGGAGAGTAGTAATGATGCCGAACAGCATCGCCTGCCCAGTGGCACCCTCCTCAGGCAACATCTCCATGAGACGGGCGGGACGAATCAAAGCCATGCCCACGGTCGAGAACCATGCCCTGACCCGACCCCGCGCCGCGCGCTCAAGCCAGGGAGCGTTTTCGATCCTGGTCTGATTCTCCTCGACGCCCTCGGTCGGAAGCAGCACCATTTCGTCCATGTGGATATGCCGGCCACAGCCGACACAATCGAATTCCACGGGGACAAGATGGCCTCGCTCGCCGGTGCCGTAGTATGACTGGCCACAGTGCGGGCAGCAGAACTGCACGCTGTTGATGGTGAACTCGTAGTCGCTCGGCTTGAAGGGGGTGCCGCATTCCGGGCAGCGGCGCGCCGGCAGATTCCACAGTCGATACTCACACGTCTTGCATCTCATTGTCGTTGGACGCGTCGCCTCTCAAACGGTTGCACAGTCTTGCCTTTGGATCACCGCTGCTGCTGTCGCACCGCTCAGGTCCACTTTGACACCTGTTCCTTAATGCTCGCGCGACTGAACCAAATCAGCAGAAACACGGGCAGCGCCCACCCCCAGAGCAACCCAAACAAGATGCTGGGGATCGTGAGGAAGTTGACGTTGACGACCATTCCGCGCCCGCCGACCTGGGCCATATTTGCCATGGTCGATTGTTGGATCTGAAAGGCCACGACAAGGTTAGCGACCACAAGGACCATTTTGATGACGGCCCAGATTCGAGCAACCCGAGGGCTCCAGGCCGTTCGTTTAAGCATTCCCGCACCCGCCACAATCAGAATGATGGCCACCGCGCTGGAGACGACACCCGATATGATGGTCGATTGGATCCACCGCTCGGAGAAGTGCGGCATATCCGGGTCGGCGGCCATGTTCGGAAAGAGCGTTTTCATGACCAGGGGAGCCACGGCTCCCCAGATTGCGCCCAACAGGCCCAGACTGCCAAGCACAATCCCGACGACGCCAATAACGGTCGGCCAGACCGGTATCGGAGATGAGTATGGAGAATAGCCTGCGGGCCGGGCGAGCGGGCCCGGCTGGATCGGCGGGGTCAACGGGGGAGGCGTCTGCGTCTGGGGCTGCCCCTCAAGGCCAGAGAAGTCTTCCTGATTCATGGTTCCTCCTTAACGAACACGCATACGCTCGCCGTCCGGGCCGGCCGAACGAAAAGACCTGCAAAGGCAGATGATACCTGATTTGCACTGCGATTTGTACAGCCGTGGCGAGCACCATCGCCGGCGGGCGCATCCCTGAAAAAGGAATCGTCGGCAGGTCTCGTCCGCCGCGAGGATTTCGACCATGCCCTGCCTTCGTAAGGCAGCCTTATCCAACGTTTAATGAATGATTGACTCATTGCGGGCCGATTGCTAGCTTAGGAGGGGTAGTCGCGGCGTGGCGGTCCAGTGTGAGAATGACGACTTTGAGGCTTGCTTCCAAGAGGAGATGCGCGCATGTCCAAGCGGTTCGTCTGCACAGTCGTCTTTCTGGCAGCCTCTCCGGGCACGTCCATCGCCCTCGGCCAGATCAGGGTGTGGGTGGCTGACCAGGGCGATAACCAGGGCGGCAACAACCGGATCATGGAGATCGACCCGTTTAACAAGAAGACTCCGCCGGACCCGGATGGAACGGACTGCATCATCCTCAAGACCTTGCCCAGCCCGGCCGGGTGCTTTCTGGACGAGCTTGACTTTGACGCGAATTACCGCATGTGGGCGGTGGTCAAAGATACATGCAACCAGAGCATCGACGGGGCCAGGCGAATCGACAAGGACACCGGGGCCGTCGACATTCCGCCGGGACTGATCACGCCTCAGTTTCCTGGCGAGACGGCGGGCGGCATTCTCGAGGGCCTCGCGTGGGACGGCACGGGGTTGTGGATCACGGCCGTTCGCGATGGTCTTACAGGCAACATGTTGACCCGTGTCAGCCCGGCTGATGGATCGCAGATTGCCCCCTTTACCGCCCCACCGCTTGCGGGTGGCAAGTGCAATATTCCGGGGACTATTGCTCAAGGTTTGCTCTGGGAGCCGGGGAACAACGGCTATGGCTGGCTATGGCACTCGGACGTGGCGGCAAGGAAGCTCTACAAGCTGGATGTGTCCCGTTTGTTTACCAATCCCACTTACAATCCGGCGGATCCCAACGGTCTGACGGTCGCCGAATACAGCGTACCGTGCGAACCCAAGGGGCTGGCATGGATGGACACCAAGATCTGGATCGCCGCTCCCAGAGGTTCCAACGGGGGCATCTTCGAGTTTGACCCCGCCACGGGCGGCACCGTCAAGCTTTTCAGCACGCCGAACTGGCACCTGGACGGGATTGCGGTTTACCGGCCACCGGGCCCGGAGATCAAGTTGAGCACCGAGGTCATCACGACCTCCGTATGGATTGCCGAGGGCGATCCAGCTGACAGTGTCTTCACGGTGACCAACAAGGGCTTTGGGACGCTGGACTACACGATCAGTGACGACGTTGAGTGGCTTACCGTAACACCGGATTCCGGTTCGTCGACCGGGTCGCCCAATTCGCACACCGTGTCCTTTGTGGCCGACGGCAAGCTTGGCGGCACCTACAATGCCACGATCACCGTTGCGGGCAATGCCTGGAACACCGACCAGCACGTCGCCGTGAGCATGATCATACGCACCGTCGGTCCGGACGTCGACGGGGACGGGGACGTCGATCAGCGGGACTTCGGTTTGTTCCAAGCTTGTCTTACCGGGGCCGGGCAGACGGTACAGCCTCCTTGCGGGATCGCCGATTTCAACAACGACGGGCTGGTCAACCAAGGCGACATGACCATCTTTGTCGACTGCCTCAGCGGTCCGGATGTCCTGGCCGACAAGAGCTGCGATCCCGCGGCCTGAGCGGGCATCCGCGGCCGCCCGGCTTGCCCTGGCGGACCATGTGGAGGGGACTACGAGCATCAGCCTGCGCTCGATCATTCTCCGCGAGCTGGCGGCCAACATCATCGCTCACCGCGGGCACACCAGCACTGCGCCGGGTACGATGATGATTCACCAAGCACGAAAAGAGAGGGGACCGGCAGAAGGGAGCGAGGCGCTGAGGGGGGGCTATCAGCACCCAGCTTTCGGCATTTATCATTTCCTCTGGCTTTCCCCATTGCTTGCGGCGATAATGGCTCTGTTGTCCATTCAGGAGATGTTTGTATGAACGGGCGCTTCACGGCACGGCCGGTCCGGAATACACCCCGCAAACTGCATGATTACATCTGGGCCATCCCTTGGGTCTTCAACGAATCACTGGCGTACGCCCCGAGAGACTGCTTCTCGATGCAGAACCTGACGGAGTTCGGGGTTGACGAGGATCGTATGGGCCCAGTGGCCACACCGACGATAACAAAAAGCCGCAGGTCGTGGGTTACACGAGCTACGGCGGTCGCCCGAAGGCGGTGCCTGCGAATTCTCTCTTGTTGCGGAAAACCGCAGGCCGGGGTCGATTACACTGGCTCTCAGATTAGCCGATCGCGCCCCGTCCTGTCAAGAGGGTGTTTTCGCCAGAATCGGAGGATGGCAACATGATTTGTCTTGGTCTCGATA
>DAOOIV010000109.1 GCA_035384605.1 Phycisphaerae bacterium | reverse complement strand
ACTCGTAGAGGCTTGCGCCGTCGACATACCCAATAGGATCGCGCTGATGCCATCGTCTCAGACCGGATAAGGGGACGCAGCTCTTTTTCTTAACTTCCATATGCCTCTATGCTACCCTTCAGCCCATGCCTCGACAAGCCCGTGTTGCTCCCGGCGGCTTGATCTACCACGTCCTGAATCGGGCGGTAGCCCGTTTGCCGCTGCTCCAGAAACCGCGGGACTATGAAGCATTCGAATCCGTGGTGGCCGAGGCCTGGCAGCGCTGCCCGATCCGTCTGCTGGCCTACTGCCTGATGCCCAATCATTGGCACATGGTGCTGTGGCCGCGGGCCGACGGCGAGCTGACCGCCTTCGTCCGCTGGCTCACGCACGCGCACACCATGCGCTGGCACACACACTATCATAACACGGGGACCGACCATCTTTACCAGGGGCGTTTCAAGTCGTTCCCCGTGCAAAGCGACGAGCACTTCCTGACCGTCTGCCGCTATGTCGAGCGGAATGCCCTGCGGGCCAACCTGGTCGAGCGGGCCGAGGACTGGCGGTGGTCCAGCCTCTGGCGGCGTCATTGCGGCGTGCCCGAGGCCCGCGAGATCCTCTCCGACTGGCCGGGAGGCATCCCGCGGAACTGGCTGGCGACGGTCAACCGGCCGCAGAGTCAGGCCGAGGTCGATGCCATTCGCGTGGCCGTCCGGCGAGGTCAACCACTCGGCTCCCCCGCCTGGATCACCCGCACGGCCGGGCAACTCGGCCTCGAATCAACCCTCCGACCTCGCGGACGGCCCAGAAAGCAGGATCACGACAGTTAAGAAGCATTAGGAGGGTTGACAAAAGAGCTGCGTCCCCTTATCCGTGCGTCCCCTTATCCGTGCCCCTTATCCGTGCCCGTCCCCTTATCCGTGCCGGCTCGTCAGGACCGAGGGGATAAACCCCTCGGCTCGTCAAGGTAGGATGACGATGCGAACGGGCACCAGTATCCGATCGAAGATTCGCCTCATCGTCCGCCGTCTCGAGAAGGTGCATGGTCCGCAGCGATGGCGGTCGTGGGGTCGGCCCCTGGACGGGCTGATTGAACCGTCCTGTCGCAGCACACCAGCGACGTCAACTCCGACGTGTCGGCTGCGGTGTCAATGATGCTCGCCTTGTCCGCCTCGCTCGCGCGCCGATAAAGCACTTGGACGTCCCGCAGGTACCGGCAGGACGAAACCCCAAGAACGGTGGTCCGCTCTTTCTGCTGAGAACGATGGGTGTGGCCGAGAATTCCCGCAGGTTTTCCTCTTGCAACGGCTTGCCGTCTTTGGTAATACTATTCTGCGGATCGTAACACGATGGGGCTGATTATGAGGTGCCGCTGGCTACAATCCGCTGGTCGTGCATTGCTCCTGCCTGCCCGCTCGGGGGCCGAAGGTCTCGACCAACTGGGGCATGCGGGCGTGACCCTGTTGGAGCTGCTGGTCGTGGTCAGCATCACCGGCATCATGGTTGGGCTCCTGCTGCCCTGCCTAGGGGGGGCCAAAGAGGTAGCCAGGAGGACGGTCTGCGCAACTAACCTGCGCAGCCTCGGCCAGGGATTGCACCTCTACGCCCTGAACCACGACGGACGGTTCCCCGTAGAGGAACTCTGCGGCAACCCGCAGGGGTCGCTGGTGGATAGCCTGTACCCGCTCCATGTACCCGCCCGCGGTGTCTTCTACTGCCCCAGCGCGGACCAGATCGAACCGTACGCGCAGAGCCACGAGTATGGCGGCCCGGGCGGTGACTCCGTGGTGAATACGGACGAGAATTGGCAGCGCCGCTGGATCACCTACAAGTACTTCTCGATAACACGGCGCGATCCGCGCATGCCCTTGCCTTTGCGGGCGTCGGAATACCCACACCTCTTGCGCAGCGACTCTACAGCCCAGCGGTGGCTGATGAGCGACTGGGTGAGGCAGGACGTGCCCGTGTTCCCGCACCGGCAGAAGGGCGGCTGGGGCGGCGGACGGAACGTGCTTTTCGTGGACGGAAGCGTTCAGTTTGTGAACCACAGGACACCGGGGGCATTTGGAGACAAAAGGTGAGAACGACAGCACTGGTTCCGACAGGCTGGTTGGCTTCACAAGGGTCGCATGTCCGGGTAATCGCGATCCTTCGCGACCTCCTGCTGGTAGCGGTTGCGGGGCTCCTGTGCGCATGGATCGGTCAGCTTCTCGGCCGGCACGTGCGAGTAGGGCTCGCGATGCCGCTGGTGGGTTCCGCAGCGGCGGCGATGCCAAGGGCGCTGATCCTGTTGATGGTGTTGTGGCGGGTAAACCGCACAGGCGTTCTGACGGCCGCCGCGGTTGCGGAAGTCCTCACACGGCTCACCGTGGGAGTGCCGGGCCTGTTGCCAACAGGGTTGGTAGTGCCTGTCCTGGCGGCGACCGTCGCCGACGCTGTTTGGCGGGGAACGAGCGGCTGGCATGAGTCCCGGCTGCGCCTGGCCGTCACGGGCGCCGTCCTCGCTGGGACGAGGGTAGCTGCCGCCTGGCTGCTGTTGGCCTTGGTAACGTTGCCGCCGGGGATGCGCATGCCCGGAACCGCGACATGCTGCGCGGTCCTAGTGGTGAACACCCTGCTTGGCATAGGGGCTGGAATAGTGGTTGCACGGCCGTGGCGTCACCGTAGCGGAACCAGGTAAGAGCGATGCCCCAAGATCTGCAAGCAGACAGCCGGTCCGCAGTGGCCACGGCTTTTACCGTGCGACCCATCGGCTACGTGCATTCAACCTACTCCTGCCCGGAGGATGTCCCTCATTCGCATCGGGCCTGGACGGAGGACGCGTGTCGGATCCGATTGCTTCGCCGGCATGCCAATGGCCTGCGGGGCCTGGAAGGTTACTCCCACGTCATTGTGCTGTTCTGGGTCCACCGTGCCAGGGAATGGAAGATGCCCAGGCATCATCACAAGCCGCCCCATGTGAAGGTGTTTGCCACGCGGATGCCTGTTCGGCCGAATCCTATCGGGATGTCCGTGGTGGAACTGGTCGAGTTCAACCCGGAGCGCGGCGACCTTGTCGTGCGGGGGCTGGATGCGCTGGACGCCACGCCAGTGCTGGACATCAAACCCTACATTCCCAACTTCGACAGTCGGCCGGACGCCCGGTTACCGCGCTGGGTTGCCGAGCATTTGGCGAGCCACTTCCACGGAGGGCACGAACACAAAGGGGCGACACCAGGAAACGACCCGGGCTGCGAGCGACATGACCGAAACCTCAAGGCTCGCGCAAGGGCGCGGAAGTCAAGCATTTGATTAAAGCAACGGGAATCTTGGAGGAACAAACATGCGAGAATTCTGTACTTGGATCGTTACGGTTGGAATGCTGGCGGCTGCCGCCCCCGCAAGGGGCGATGCAATCACGTTCACCCTGCTGACTCACGCGGACAACAAGATGCTCCTACCTCAGCCGAAGGGCCTGGTGGGTGTATCGGGCGACCATCTGGTCAGAACGTCCGACGACATCACCGGGAGCACCTTTAACCCCCAGGGAGCCTTCACGTTCAACTTCATGAACCCGATAGGCATCTGGGAGCCGGACTACCCGCCGGGTTACGCCGAGGGCATTCATTCCATGACCGGGACGTTCACTCTCGACATGAACCTGTGGACCGGCGGTTCCGCCTCCATCTCGTCACTCGCCTTCGACGGATACGTCGCGCCGGGCAAGTACAGCGCGCAGCGCCTGGTGCGCCCCGGCGACACGGCCGCCAACGGCGCCTACGGTCTCGTGGATGGTCAGCCTAACAGCGGTTCCTATGCCGCCTCAGCCGACGCGAACTGGGGGTTTGAACTCCTCTTTGACTGGTTTTTCGATACCCCCTATGCCGGCTCGGGCACCATCGACATGACCTTCGACAACTACCGCTGGAACGGTTTCATCATTCCGGTTAGCCAACTGACGCCGGCGGGGATGGACCTGGTCACGCTGGACGACCCCCTTGGATTCTTTGGCGGCACTTCGGCGGACTTCGAATCATGGCTCCTGAACGAGGTTCAGCCCAGGCTCCCGGCGGATGCAACCTGGCTGCTGTTTGCCCAGGGTACCGCTAACCCTGCCTGGACCAACCCGGGAATGGGCATGACGACGGATGGGCTTGTGGATCAAACCGTGTTGGCCTACACTACCATCCCGGAGCCAGCGATTGCGGCGGGGTTCTTGGCAGGGACAGTCTGTTTGCTGGCAAACAAGTGGAGACATAAGCGGTAGCCGCTGCTATCGGTTGTTCATCGCCGATCTGGGGGTGCCCGTCAGCCTCGCGCCAAGGCGTCTGCGTGGGATCCAGATTACCAGCCCGAGTCGCCGCCTGTGGGGTTCAAGGACTGGAAAGCCGGCCCTCAAAAACGGACCGGAAGACTGGACCGCAGGTTGTGGGATGCAAGGGCGGCTGGAGGCCGCCTTGGACTGTCAGGCTGTTAGTCCGTTAGACTGTTGGGAGGCAGGAACCGCAAGGGCGAGGAGTCCAACCTTTCCCGCCGACCGGTTCCTTTGCCCGGCCCCCAAGAGCCGAACAGTCGAACAGCCTGACAGCCCCCCGATCGCTCCCCTTCCCTTTTTGTGCCTTCTTGCGACTGTTCGTGGCCAATCCTGCCGACGGGCGGGGCGGTCAGCCCCTCGACACGGAGGCCCCCAGAGGATTCTGGGGCCGGCAGGCTCGTAATACCTCCCAGGCGGCTTCCCCTGGCCGAATCCGTTCGGCATTCGGTGATAATGAGGATGGGAATCCTCGACGCGGAAGGCCTCAGAAAGGATTCTGGGGCCAGCAGCTCACGCAGACAGAAGACGCGCAGCATCCAGGCGATCTTGCGGTTCATCCACGAGGATCGCGGCCGGTTGTCGCTCGAATTCCTTCGCCGCCGGCCGATGGGACGAGCCCGGGCGTACCTGCTGGCCCTGCCGGGCGTCGGGCCGAAGACCGCGGCGTGCGTATTGCTCTTCAACCTCGGCAAGCCTGCGTTGCCGGTCGACACACACGTGCATCGTGTTTCCTGGCGGCTTGGGCTGATCCCCGACGACGCAACGGCCGAGGATGCCCACGAAATTCTCGAACCGGCCTGCCCGCCGAAGCAGGTATATGCATTTCACGTCCTTCTGATCCGCCACGGTCGCCAGATCTGCAGGGCCCGAAAGCCGCGCTGCGGCGAGTGCGTGCTGGCCGACATCTGCCCGTCGGCTCAGTTGAGGACGGGAGGCAGGCTGCTGAAGTTGAAACAACGAGGTCAAATAGGCGTCTAAATGTGTGCGAGAACCGAAACCTCTCGGGTGCCCCACCTGCTCACGCATCTGGGGCCAGCAGATGTGGAGGTAGGGGAGCGCCAAGACCGGCAGGTCTCCGCCACCTTCGGTGGCTCCGACCATGCCCTACGGTTTTCACACACATTTCGAGCAGGAATGAATGGGAGATGATCTGATGCGAGTTGCTTTTGAGGTTTATCGAGGGACGCTGGCCAGTTGGCAGGAGCTGTTTCAACAGGCTGCTGATTTCGCCAGTCAGGACGGCCCCGAACGAGTCATCTCGATTTCGCACTCCTGCGATCACAGTGACGGGGCGGTGACCGTCTGGTACGGGACGCCCACGTAGCGGCCTGATCAGATCCCGCCGCCGGATCTTGGCCGCTCTGCCTCAGGCTCCCGAAGGGGTGCAGGGCCGTGGGGCGGGCGAAGGGTCGCCGATTTCTGCTCGGCCTCGCGCGACAGATTATGCTTGCCCAAGCTGCGGTAGACGCGAGCGAGTTGCCCGTAGCACTGGGCGGCCATGAATCCAATGTGTGGTTTGGGCCCTTCGGAGGCCGTCAACTCGTCCAGGCGACGCACCGCGGATTCCAGCAGGATCCGGGCCTCATCGTGCCTGGACTGGGCTTGCCGCCACTGGGCCAGGGTCATTTCGGAGAACGCCGCGGCCACGGCATAACTCGGTACCGACGGATACCGTTTCGTCAGATCGACGAGCAGCTCGACGGCCCGTTGCAGGTTGGGCAAGGCGGCATCAGGCTGACCCGCCTGCATGCCTTGATCCCACAATCGCAGGTGTAACCGGCCGAGCGAAAACTGGTAGCTTGGTACGTTTGGCCACCGGGTAACGAGTGACTGGATGATGCCCAGAGCCCTTTCCAGCCGATCTGTCGAGCCGTCCCATCGCGCCTGCACGGCGTAGGTTTCACTCAAATCGAACTGGTATTGGGGTATGTGCGGGTACTCGGCGACCAGGTCTTCCAGTATGGCCACTGCTTGTTCCAAAGGCCCGTTATCGGCGGGCCGCGAAGCCGGGCGCTGCGGGCCGGGGGTTTCGCGAAGGCACAGGGCCAACAGATGTCGGTATTCAGGAACTCTGGGTTTCTCCGCGATCAGTCCAGTGAGCAATTGGATAGCCTGCTGCAAATGCAGGCGGTTCCGGTCGCGATCCCGGTGCCGGTCTCCTCGATCCGGCGGCTGGGTCATCGGCGGCGGTCCCGGCGGGATCAAATCTTGGGGGGCGGGCGGAGGCGGTCCGTGCGGCAGTAGCAGTGCGGGAGGCCGGCCGGACCCGTGAGCCAGGCCACGAGGACCCGGCCCGGCCCAATCAGGGGGCCCATGCGCGGGACGGTCGATAGGGTGAATCGGCACGGCCGCCAATAGAGGGTTGGTGAGCATGTAGCAGGCTCTGGCAAGCTCAAACCGCACCTCCTGCGAGCCGGACCCGGCGTCGAGCTTGCTTTGCAGGATCTGCCGAGCCGTCTCGTACTGATCCGCGGCTTCCGGCATTTCGTCCTCGGAGGCGAATGTCTGTCCCAGTTGAATCTTGAGCCGTGCCAGAGCGATGTCCAGAGTGTCGTCGTCGGTTCCCCTCTCGCGGAGCCGTTCGTACTGTGTGGCTGACTCCCCGTACGCCGTTCTCGCAGCTTCATATTGGCCGAGCAAGCTGTAGATGTCACCCACGCGCCGTTGAGCGGCCGCGATCTTGAGAAGAAGCGATGGGGCATTGCCCTCCTGCTGTGCAAGCTCCTGATAGAACGACAGCATTCTTCTCAGGAATGCGGCCGTCTCGGGAGAAAGCACGGGCGGAACCTTCACGACCAGGCTGCCATCTTCCGTGTCATTCAAGCTGATCTCCTGCGAGACGGCGAGCCCGACCGGCGCGAACTCCTCGAAGATGGCGTCGATGGCGGCGACGGCCAGATCGGCCGTAGCCTGGGCCCGCTCCATTTGCGTGCGAGTGACCATATTGGCCTTGTGGACCTTGAAATAGGCCGTCGAGAAGATCCCGGCGATGGAGATCAGAAGAACGAGTATCAGGCCGGCCGCGGTTGCCAGAGCCGGGTTGCGCCGGGCCCAGCGAAGCAGCCTTTCGGGTGCCGAGATCCGCCGGGCTTGGATCGGAAGATCGCTGACAAATCGAAGAAGATCATCTCGCAACTCGGCGGCCGACGAATAGCGGTGCTCCGGCTCGCGGGCGGTGGCTTTGAGAATGATCGTCTCCAGGTCTCGAGGCATGGTCGGGCACAGCCGGCGCGGCGGAAACAGCGGTTCTGAAAGAATCGCCTTGAGCCCTCCGCCTTTTTCGACAAACGCCGGTCGAAGCGTCGCCAATTCATAGAGACTGACGCCCAGCCCGTAGACGTCGCTGCGCTCGTCACAGCGGTGTTCGTGTTGTTCGGGGGCCATGTATCTCAGTGTGCCCACGACGTCATCCGCCTTTGTGAGCTCGGCGAAATCCTCGGTCTTGGCCAGGCCGAAGTCGGTCACCCATAACATGCCGTCCGCGTCGAGCAGGAGGTTTGCAGGTTTGACGTCGCGGTGAAGGACGCCTTGTCGGTGCGCAAACGAAAGCGCATCGGCCGCCTGGGCGAAGAGTCGGGCGAGGTTGTTCCAGTAGCCCATCGGGCCGGAAAAGAACGAACGCGACGAGCCGTTGCCGCCATGTCCGGCAGGCGCACCGACCGACGAGACGAGCGGGTATGCCGATGATTGGGCCGTCGGCGCGGTCGGATATGCATGCGGGCCGCTCTGTGCCGGTTTCGTCTCACGGTCTGTCGAATCCGTCATGGTCCGCGAGTCGAGCAGCTCCCTCGCCACCTGGACAAGGTCCGAGCCGGCCAGGTTCGGACCGGCTTGCTGATTATCGCTTGAGCGGGCGATCATGTTCCGAGTGGCCAGACTCCGGAAAACCGCATCGAGCCCGACGCCGCGGATATACTGCATCACGAAATAGGGACGGCCGTCGTGTTGTCCCACGCCGAAGATCTGGACGATATTGGTGTGGTGCAACCGTGCGGCGGTTCTCGCCTCGCGTTCAAAACGCTCGCGGCGAGATTGGCTGGACAGGTACTCCGACGGAAGAACCTTGATGGCCACGCGTCGTCCAAGCGATTCCTGCTCAGCCTCATAGACGACCCCCATTCCGCCACGACCGAGTTCGCGGACAATACGAAAGTCCCCGAGCTGTCGCGGCGCCGGTTGGTTGCCGATCGCTTCGGAGCGAGATCGTCCGGAGCCGGTCGTCTTGGCCTGCTCGACGCGGACAATCATGGAGAACAGCTCACGGATGTCACCGGCCATCTCCGGACACCGCAAGGCGTATTCTTCCGCAGAGGGCTGCTCGCCGCGCCGAAACCGCTCGGTGAATTCGGCCGCGAGCATCTCCAGGGGATCTCGTTCGCTATCGTTCTCGTTCATAATTCGGTTCCGTCGTCTCGCGCGCCGGCCTCGTCGAAGGTCGCCGCATCAGGCCCAAGGATTCACGCCGGACAATTCGTCCAAAATGGCTTTGAGCCGGCGCAAGGCGCGAACGTATCGAATGCTCGCGGCCTTTTGTTGAATGCCCAGTACTTCCGCGACCTCCTGGTTCGTGAGCTCCTCAAAATGACGCAATGCCAGCACTTCCCGATCGATGGAGTCCATCTGATCGAGAGCATGATGCAGTTGTTCACAAAACTCCGACCGGCGCAACGCGAGGGAAGGCGAGGTCACGCCGGCCGCCAGATGCCTGGTCATCGACAGACAGGTTGACTCGGAGGATGCCCCTTGATGCAGGGGGATTTCGCGGCCGGCGTCGCGCTTTTGCGCGCCGAGGTGTCGCCGGTGAAGCTCGGCGAGCGTCTGTAGGACAATCATCCGAAGCCAAATGAACAGCGCCGATTCATCATCGCCTTCGACATGCCCAAAACGCTGGGCAGCGCTGATGTAGGCTTCCTGGAGAACGTCATCGGGGTCCAGCCGTCCGGCAAGGCGCTGATCCAACCGGAAGAGAACCGTCTTGGCCAGTCGGGGGCGATACTCCTCGAATGCCGCAACGAGAGCTTGAAGGTCTCCGGCTCGTACTCGCTCGATACGGCTTTTCGTTGTCTTCTGCTCGCTGGTCATACCTGCTTGCCCCTCAGACGGGCCCGTATAGAGAGACAGGTCGGTGCCCTCGCTTCATATGGACCGAGTCGCACTTGCCCAACCGGCGTTTCTCCACAAATTGTAACGCCTGGGAGCGTCGGAAGTTGCGATCAGGGGCGATTTTCATAGGAGCACCCGTAGAAAAAGCCTTACCTTTTGCGTTTCCATGAATAGCCGCGCGGAGCGTCCGTGGGGCAAGAGCAGGAATCCAAAACGGAGAAGCAGCAATGAAGACCAAAATCGCGTTTATGGGAGCACTGATTACCGTCTGCCTGATCGGCTGGGCCATCGCCGGACAGGGCAAGCACGGGGCCGTGAAGGGCAAGGGCTTATCGAGCGATGAACCAGCCAAACCAATGTTCTGTGGCGGTCATCCGCCTATGCCCATTATGGCGGTCTTGGACGCAGACAAGAACGGTGAACTCTCGGCAGCCGAAATTGATGGCGCGAAAGCGGCATTGCTGACGTTGGATGCCGACGGCGACGGAGTGTTGACGGCCAAGGAACTGCGACCGGTGCCCCCGGAACCCCCAAAGGACGGCGAGAAACCCCAGGCCGGTGATCACATCATGCGCTTGGATGCGAATGGAGACGGCTATGTGACCCTGGAGGAATTCACGGCGCCGATGACGGCACAGATGAAGGAGGTCTTCGCAAAGATTGACACGAGCGGCGATGGGAACATCGACAAGGATGAAGCCGCGGCAGCTCCGCCGCCGCCTCCTCCTCCTCCTCCTCCGGGGCGAGGTCACGGGATGGGGCCTGGTGGCCATGGCGGCTGCCGATTTGGACCTCCTCCACCGCCGCCTGCGGATGCTGAGTAACGAAAAGCGGGCCGCGGAGGGACCGCAGCTTTGAGAACACAGGAAGGCCGATGCCGATCTGCTCCTGTTACGGGGCAGACGGCATCGGTTTACAATGTGCGATGGTCCGCGCATTGGCGGGCTTGCGGCAAACAGACCGACTTGCAGGATGCACACGCATTGGGGTGACGCGGGGCAACCCCGCCGCAGGAAGGCAAGTCAGACAAGAATGAAGGAGTCTCAACAATGAGAATCAGATTGGCTCTTGCAGCCGCGGCGGTGGCGGCTTGCGCGGTGGGCTTCGCGGCGGCCCAGCAGATGAGAAGGCCGGATGCGCGGACGGCACGCGGCAGAACGGACTTCGCGCTACCGCCGCCGAGCCCTGTGATCGAGGTACTGGATGCGGACAAGGACGGGATTATCTCGGCCGCGGAAAGGGAAGGAGCCGTTGCCGCGCTGGCCAAGCTCGATCGTAACAACGACGGAGATCTGACGCCCGACGAACTTCTGCCGGCGTTCGCCGAAGGCGGCCCGCCGGATATGAGCGGGATGAGACGCCCCGGTCGAGGGCCCGGCGGCGCGCCACCGGGGTGGCGTGGCGAGAGTGCCGAGGCATCACCGATACCCAAGGACGACGCCGAGAAGAGAATCCTCGACGTGTTGACCGAACTCAACAAGAAGCCGGTGCCGGGAGGCATGAGCGTACCCATGGAAGATGGCCGTTTGCTCCGCCTGCTGACCGAGGCTATCGGAGCCAAGCACGTGGTCGAGATCGGAACCTCGGTTGGTTACTCGGGAATCTGGCTCGGCCTGGCCTTGAAGGCGACGGGCGGCAAGCTTACCACCTTCGAGATCGACGCCCGACGTGCGGCCGAGGCGCGGCAGAACTTCAAGAAAGCAGGAGTCGACGAGTTGATCACGCTCGTAGAAGGTGATGCTCATGAGACGGTCGCGACCGTGAAGGACAACATCGATCTGCTTTTCATCGATGCGGACAAGGAAGGCTATCTGGACTATCTCGAAAAGCTTCTGCCGCTCGTTCGACCCGGCGGGTTGATCGTCGCTCACAACATCAAGCCCGGCCAGGGTGACCCAGGCTACCTCAAAGCCGTTACCACCGACCCGAAACTGGAAACGCTGTTCCTTCACAGTGAAGGCGCGGGAGTCGGCGTGACTCTCAAGAAGCGCTGACAGACCGGTTGTCGACGGCTTGCCGAAAACATCAGGAACCCGAGAACGGGTTCTCGTACCAGATAACGCCCAGCCTTTCGGTCTCCTCGGTGGTCATGACATCGAGGTCGCCGTCGCCGTCCAGGTCAACCGGTTGGACAAGGTCGAACTTGGTGCCACTGAGACCCGCGATGTCAAAGGCGGTCCAGTTTTGCTCGGCAGGCGAGTTGGCGTACTTCATCCACATCAGGCCGCGTTTGCCTCTTGATTGCTCACAACTGAAAACGATGTCGGTCCGACCGTCGCCGTCGACGTCCGCGATGCCCACACCCTTGCCCGTTCCGGCATCGGCCGGCAACCTGATTGTGTAGCTTTCCCACTCCGGCGGCCCGGCCGCTGCTCGCCGATAGTACACCAGTTCACCGCCGGCCGTCGCCGCGAGGACGTCCCGAAGACCGTCGGCATCCAGGTCCGCCACAGTCAGGAACATGTACTCACGATCGCCCAGCCCGATCCGATGTACCGGCCACCGACCGAGACGGGCGTGATCATGCCCTGGGTTCTCGATCCACAGGCAACCGCGAGAAGTTCCCTTGCGGTCCGATGCCACGATGTCCAGGTCGCCGTCGCCATCCATGTCTTCGGCGATCAGCGACATGATCCAGCCCGCATCGTACAAGGGGTGCCACTTCCAGGCGTTCAGATCGCGCGCTTCGTTCGGGGCCTCGAACCAGCCGATTCCGGCGCCATCGTTCTTGCCGCCGACCACAAGGTCGATGCCATTGCACCCATCGACCTGCATCGGCAGGCAGAACATCCATTGGCAGACGCCCTTGGACGCCGGCAAGCCCTCTGTCTTCCATGCCGTTGGGTCGAGGTATCGCGACCGCTCGCGGGGTGCCCAATGAAGGAAGACGGTTTTCTCCTTGCCCTCGCAACAACTGACCACGTCGAAGGCCCCGTCGCCGTCGAGGTCGGCGAAAACGGCGTCCTCCGGCGAACTCACCTGTCCCACCGTGACCGCCGGCCACGGTCGTCTGGCCGCCCGCGTGCCGGGATGCAGGTAGACTCGGATCAGGCCGCCTTCCTCCCATGCGGCAGCGACATCGGGAAGCCGGTCACCATTGACGTCCGCCAGTCGAACGCCGTCGGCACCGGCAGATGAGTTGTCGATCACGTGCAGGGGCCACGCCGATAGAGCGTCGCGGCCCGTCGATGCACAGCCGAAGGCAATCGAAAGCATCGCAGGGAAGAGGAACCGACGGACGCCGCCGAGTGCTTGCGAGCTCGGCCGGTACGAGGCTTGTGCTTGCTTCATCGCGTCTCATTCCTCCTCGCTCGGAGGTGTGTTCGTCGACCATGCCTGATCGCCGACCAGTTTCACAAACCGGACCGGCAGACCGGGCGTCTCGATCACGCGTCCGTTCTCGATCCTGACCTGCGTCAGCGTTTGTTGCGAATGCCCGCCGACCGGTATGACCAGTCGCCCGCCCTCGCTCAGTTGCCGCACCAACGCCTCTGGCACGCGTGGGGCCGCCGCCGTCACCATGATCCGGTCAAAGGGCGCGAACTCCGGCCAGCCGAGGCTGCCGTCGCCCCGGAGATAGTGGACGTTGCGCACCCCAAGCGAGTCCAGCAGCGACTTGGCCGCCAAGAGGAGAGGCCCGACGCGTTCGATGGTGTAGACCTCGCCGGCCAGCCTCGCCAGCACCGCCGTCTGGTAGCCCGAGCCCGTGCCGACTTCGAGCACGCGATGGTGAGGCTCCACCTCCAGACAGACCGTCATGTATGCGACGATGTACGGTTGCGAGATGGTCTGACCGCAGGCGATGGGCAATGCCGCGTCGGAGAACGCCGCATCTCGTTTGTCCGGCGGGACGAACAGCTCTCGCGGCACCTCCTCCATGGCGGCGAGAACGCGGGGATCTTCGATGCCCCGCCCACGTATCTGCTCATCGATCATCTGTCGGCGGGAAGCACGGTAATCTTCAAGCATCCAATCGTGCATGACGGCATGGCCTGACGGACAGTAATGAAGTGCTGCGCATTGTACGAGCGTCGACGTACGCGCGTCCATCCGGGGGCACGACATGGGCTGCGGAGGGGGTGAACCGGGTGTTGAGGAGCGTTTCGCCGTTTTCGCAGAGCCGGTCGGGCACCGGCCGACAGGCCGCCCGCGACACCCGCGACGACAAAGGGTCGGCGGGCACCCGCCGCAATGGGCCCGCAGCAGAATCGGCGGGCAAACGTGAGGCTTCCCTTTCAGAACCGCGCCCCTCGCGGAGCGGCCTCCTCGGGCGTGCGTCCGCCTCGCGGTCTTGCGAATGGCTCACGCTCCGGCTTCCGAGACAGGCAGCCGCGCCGTCTGCTACCGACGCTCACGGAATCGAGATGTGATCCGTATCCCTGGTGCGGTAGAGCTTCATCACCTCTTCGTGCGGCGGCATCGGCGGCTGTACCGGCGCCGGCGCGTTGCAGTAGTAGTAGGCGACCGATGAGTACCAGTACGGCTTGAGCCGGTCGACCGCCCACGGATTGACGAACGTCAGCTTGAACCGCCTGTCGAACGCGATGGCATCCGCCTCGTGGAAGCGGTACATGGTGACCATCGACCGCAGAGGGTCCTTGAGGGGCACGCCGTGCAAAGGCCCGTTGAACTCACCGTCCCGGAAATACCAGCCCCCGTTGAAGTAGTCCTCAAGACCCGTTCCGGTAAATCGCGGCTTGTCCCAGTCGTCGTCGATGTAGACGTACTCGGGGGCTTCCAGAAACGACAGGTAATGCAGCAGCTCGCCCTGCATGTGCAGCATCATGCCGACGAAGTGACCGCTTCCGGTGGTGTCGACGATCAGGGCTTCTTCGCCCGGCTTGCGGCGGCCGGTCCGGAACTGGGTGCAGAAGTAGCCCGTTCTTTCTGGCATCGCATCGAGTTCCTGATAGTTGGCGTTGACGAAAATGTCCGTGCCGTTGCGCGGGTGGCGATTCTCGACCTCAATGCGGAAACCCTTGGCATAGGGCATCGGCCAGTGGCTGTAGAACCCGCCGCTGGACGTGCCGACGTACCGGGAGGTGAACGAGTTGAACTCGCACTGGCCGGCGCCGAAAAAGTCACCCATCGGACACTCGACCGCCGGAGTGGCCGCGCCGTCCCAATAGATCCGCAGAATCAACGACTTGAGCATCGTCGGATCGATCGCCGCCGTCGTATGCCAGTGTTGCCAGAACCAGCCCGGAAACGTCAGCCAGAGGCGGCCGATGTAACCGGCACCTTGAACCTCGCCGACGGTCACCGGCCGCCCGGGCGGCAGGACAACCGTCTTCGACCGCTTTTCCAGATTGAAGGTCGTCAACTGCCGGGATCTTCCGGCCGGCTTGACCGCGATGTTGATGGCATCCGACATTTGTAGACTTCCTCACGTCAACAGACCATTTGTCACGAGTCCGCAATTTGCGGTAGACTACCACACGCGGGCCCAACATGCACAGCCCGCGAAACGAGAATCGTGACAACAGGTGCATCCGCCAGACAGTGGCCGTCCACTGGGGCCCCGCGGTGAGCAATGGAAACAGCCTGGCGATTCCTCGGCGGAACCCAGCCATGCCCGCCATGGACAAGCCCCGTTGCGGCCAACGAGAATAGCCCGGCGATTCGTCGCTGGGATTCTGGCCGAGCACCGGCGCGCGGATGCGAGTCGCGGTTCAGCCCGAGGCATCCCTCATCGAACGGAAAGGCAATCATGAACAGAATTCTTGATCGGCTTGGTTCGAGTCTGTGCCTGACGATTGTGCCCGTCACTCTTCCGGCGATCATGCCGGCCATAGCCGGCGGCGCTGCCGCCTCTCAGCCTGCCTCCCGATGGACCGCCGAGAAGGCCAACCAGTGGTATGCCGCCCTGCCGTGGCTCGTCGGGTGCGACTTCATCCCCAGCACGGCCGTCAACCAGCTCGAAATGTGGCAGGCAGAGACATTCGATGAGGCCACGATCGATCGCGAACTTGGGTGGGCCGCCGACATCGGCATGAACACCGTCCGCGTGTACCTTCACGATCTCGCCTGGCAGGCCGATCCGGACGGCTTCAAGCAGCGGATGAACCGCTTCCTTAGAATCGCCGACAAGCACCACATCAGGCCGCTGTTCGTCATCTTCGACGACTGCTGGAACGACAACCCGAAGATCGGCAAGCAGCCTGACCCCATCCCCGGCGTTCACAACTCCGGCTGGATGCAGAGCCCCGGCAAGGCCGTGGTCAACAACCCGGCCGAGTGGGGACGACTCGAACGATATGTCCGCGATGTGATCGGCACGTTCGGCCAGGACCGACGAGTCCTCCTGTGGGACCTGTACAACGAGCCGGGTAACAGCGAACAACACCTCAAATCGCTGCCGCTGCTCAAGAAGGTGTTCGAGTGGGCCCGGGCCGCCGGGCCGTCGCAGCCGCTCAGTGCCGGCCTCTGGTACGACAACAAGGAACTCAACGAGTTTCAGCTTGCCGCTTCCGACGTCATCACCTTCCACAACTACAACGACGCCAAGAGCCTGACCGACCAGATCGCGGAACTGAAGAAACACGGCCGCCCGGTGATCTGCACCGAGTGGATGCGCCGTCCGGTCAGCGTCGTGCAGTCGCATCTGCCCATCTTCGCCAGGCACCGTGTCGGCTGCATCAACTGGGGTCTGGTCTCCGGCAAAACCCAGACCATCTACCCCTGGGGCTCCAAACAGGGCGCCCCTGAGCCCAAGCCCTGGTTCCATGACCTCTTCCATAAAGACGGGACACCCTATGACCCGGCCGAGATCGCGATGTTCAAGGAGTTGAGCGCCAAGATCAGAAAGGGGCAATGACATTCGCGACATCATGCCGATTGCGCGAATTCAACCGGCCGCCGACCCGTGAGTGTCCTCGGATCAGTCTCCGCTCGATACACTCCGCCATTTCCGGAGCACCCAACATGTTATCCCCCTGACCGACCATGGGTGACAGTCCGTTCGGCCCGGTGGCGGTTCTCGAGCCGACACCGCGCCGCCGACGACGTCTCCCGCTGCTCATTGACAACTTCATAGTGCCCCCCCGGCGGCGGCCCGGAATGAATGTCCTGTCGATCCCACGGCACCCGTCCGCTCGAATCCTTCGCCTCGCTTTTTGCGAAACAAACCCAACGCCTGCGGTCCGGACAAACCGGGATGAAGGACAACGGCTCACGCAAGTCTTTCGCTGCTCGTATCTTACGCCGCCAGATGCGCGCATGTTGGCCCGGAATCCGCTCAGCCCGGAATCCGCTCGGCCCGGAATCCGCTCGGCCCGGAATCCGCTCGGCCCGGA